>NZ_RAWL01000396.1:0-7951 GCF_003668885.1 Corallococcus sp. AB049A
GCCCTGAACAGCGCGTGCTGAGCGCGCCCGAGTTCGCCGAGCGCCTCTTCCCCGCCTCCTCCCGCTCCTTCGAGGACCTCCAGCGCCAGCTGGACGCCGCGCAGGACCAGTTCTACGAGGGCCGCAACGCGCGCGCGGCCCAGCTGTTGGACGACGCCCTGCGCGACATCCGCCGCCTGCCGCCGGGCGAGCCGCGCTGGAAGCTCTTCGCCCACGCGCAGCTCCTGCACGGCCTCAACCTGCGGGCGCTGGGCAAGACGAAGGACAGCGACGCGGCCTTCCTCCAGGTGCTGCGCCTCCAGCCGAAGTACCAGCTGGACCCGGACCAGTACGCGCCCTCCATCCGGCAGGCCTTCGAGAAGCTGCGCCGCGACCTGGCCCGCACGCCCAAGGTGAAGCTGTCCCTGAAGTCCACGCTGCCCACGTCGGACGTGTACCTGGAGGGGTTGGGCGTGGGGCAGACGCCGCTCACGCTGGAGCTGCCGGCGGGGGCGTACGAGCTGACGATGGTGAAGGGGGACGTGGTGAGCTTCCCCCGGCAGGTGCAGGCGCAGGGCGCGGACACGCCGCTGCTGGTGGACCTGGCCTACGAGGGTTCGGTGACGGCGGCGCCCTTCCCGTGCCTGTCCGCGGCGGACGGCAACGAGGAGCGCACCTGGAGCCACGCGGTGCGCCTGGGCGGCACGCTGGGCGTGGAGGAGGTCATCGTCGTGCGGCTGGAGCGCCCGAGCAGCGGGCCCAAGTGGTTCGCCGCCACGGTGCTCAACGTCGACGGCGGGCAGAAGCTGCGCGAGGGCGGCTTCAAGACGCAGGGCCTGGACGCGCCCGGCGAGGCCCTCTCCGCGCTGGTGGACTTCGTCACCACCGGGCGCTCGCCCTCCAACCTCGTGGTGATGAACAGCGCCAACGGCAAGGCGCCCTGGGACGCGGGCAGCGCGCGCGGCACGGGCGCGGACCTCACCGCTCCCAACCTGGTATCGGAGGCGGACGGCTCCAGCGGCGCGGCCTCTCCCCGGTCGGGCCTGCGCACGGCGTCGTACGTGGCGGTGGGCGCGGGCGTGGCAGCCCTGGGCGGCGCGGGTGTGGTGCGGCTGTTGGCCCAGAAGGACCTGAACGGCCTGGAGGACCGGCGCGCGGCCAACGGCGGCCAGCTGGTGAGCTCGGATACGCAGGCCGTCGCGCTGCGCGACTCGCTGGTGGGCAAGAGCAACCTCATGACGGGGCTGCTCGTGGGCGGCGGCGCGGCGGTCGTCACCGGGGCGGTGCTCTACCTCGTGTCCTCTCCCTCGAAGCCGGCGCCCGTGACGCTGGGGGTGACGGCGGACGGGACAGGCGCGGCGGCGAGCGTGTCCGGTTCGTTCTGACCGTTGCTGGCCGGTGAGCATGGGGCGCGTAGAGTCGCGCCCCATGCGCGCTTCCCTCCTGCTGTTGCTGCTCTCGGCGAGCACCGCCCTCGCCGCGCCCCGGACGTTCCGCGTCGACTACTTCCACACCGGCAACGCCACCGAGGAGCGCTTCAGCCTGGAGCGGCTGGTGGTGGAGCCGCTGCCCTGGCCGGGCCACCCGGCGAGGGCCATCGACGAGACGAACCTGGGCAAGTACCTCTTCGAGGTGCGGGACCGGGGGACGAACCGGCTCCTGTACTCGCGCGGCTTCGCCTCCATCTTCGGCGAGTGGGAGCTGACGGACGAGGCGAAGGGGGCCCACCGCACCTTCAGTGAGTCGCTGCGCTTCCCCGCGCCGGCCAGCCCCGTCCAGGTCATCCTGAAGAAGCGCGACGCGCAGAACGCCTTCCGTGAAATCTGGTCGCTGGTGGTGGATCCGAAGAACCCCTTCGTGGATCCGTCCTCGCCGCCCGCGCCGGGCCCGCTGCTCAAGCTGCTGGAGAACGGGCCGCCGCAGGACAAGGTGGACTTCCTCATCCTGGGGGACGGCTACACGGAGGCGGAGCGCGCCAAGTTCGAGAAGGACGCGCGCAAGCTGGTGGACACGCTCTTCAGCTTCTCCCCCTTCAAGGAGCGCAAGGCGGACTTCAACGTCTGGGGCCTGATGCCCGCGGCGGCCGAGTCCGGCATCTCCCGGCCCTCCACCGGCGTCCACCGCCGCCCGCCCCTGGGCTCCACCTACGACGCCTTTGGCGCGGAGCGCTACGTCCTCACCTTCGACAATGCCGCGCTGCGCGACACCGCCGCCTTCGCGCCCTACGAGTTCATCGAAATCCTGTCCAACGGCAACACCTACGGCGGCGGAGGCATCTTCAACCTCTTCAGCACCGTGGCCTCCGACAGCCTCTGGGCCCCCTACGTCTTCGTCCACGAGTTCGGCCACCACTTCGCCGGGCTGGCGGACGAGTACTACACCTCCGCCCCCATCTACGGCGCCGCGCCCGCGGACCGGGTGGAGCCCTGGGAGAAGAACGTCACCGCGCTGCACGACCCCGCCCAGCTCAAGTGGAAGGACCTGGTGGCCCCCGGCACCCCGCTGCCCACGCCCTGGAATCAGGCCACCTATGACGCGCATGCCCTGCAGGTGCAGCAGCGCCGGCAGAAGATTCGTGCGGAGCGTAGACCCGAGGCGGACATGGACGCGCTCTTCATGGAGCAGCGCAACTGGGAGGAGAAATTCCTGGGGACACAGAAGGTCTCCGGGAAGGTGGGCGCCTTCGAGGGAGCCCACTACGAGGCGAAGGGTTATTTCCGCCCCCAGACGGACTGCGTGATGTTCACCCGGGACCGAGTGCCCTTCTGCGCGGTGTGCCAGCGCGGCATCACCGAGGTCATCGACCTGTACGCAGGTCCAACGTCCGCTCCCGCGCGCAAGACTCCCTGACTTCCTTCGATTCCCAGGTCCCTGTGCATCCTTTTGGGTGACAGGGACGTGGCAGGTGGTCGGGCAAATGGACGCCCCTCTGTTTTCGGGTGTAAGGGGGACCGAACCTGCAATCTGGACCCCATCTGGGAGGCATTCACATGCTGAAGCAGAGCCTGAAGCGGAGCTGGCTGCCGGCGCTCGTGGCCACCGTGTTCGTCACGGTTGGCACGGGTTGCGGCGATGAGTGTGTCGACCGGTACGACTGTCGTGACAAGGGCACGGCGCCCCAGGGTCAGCAGTGGACCTGCAACGCGGACAACAAGTGCGAGCTGCAGAATATCTCTGTCGAGCCGGGACCGGACGCCGGCACGGATGCGGGCACGGACGCCGGCACGGATGCGGGCATCACGGACGGCGGTTCGACGGCGCAGATCGCCGCGTTCATCGCGGCCCCGGCTGGCGCGCTGGCCACGCCGCAGCCCGTGAGCGGCGCGTTCGTGACCTTCATCAAGCCCGAGGTGGCGGGTAGCTCTTCCACGGAGGCCTCCGGCTTCTTCCTGCAGGCCGAGGCCAACGGGCCGGCGATGTTCGTGCGCGGCTCCGCGTCCACCACGGCGGTCGCCGTGGGTGACCTCGTGACGCTGAACGTCACGGAGAAGGAGATCATCAGCGGGCTCAACGTGGCGAAGACCGTCACGGACCTGACCGTGGTGAGCAAGAACAACGACGTGTCTGGCCTCAAGGCGGACATCTCCGGCGTGAGCAGCTTCGAGGACGCGGGCACGACCAGCGCCTACGAGAGCCGCCTGGTCACCGTGTCCGGCAAGCTGGAGGCGGGCATCAGCAGCGGCGCGTCCTTCACCGCCTTCCCGCTGATCACCACGGGTGAGCCGTCCCCCAGCCCCCTGCGCCTGCGCCTGCCCACCACCCTGTCCACGAGCCTGGACCTGGTCCTGGGCTGCGACGTGGCCGTGCCCACCGGTGTCGTCTGGCGCTTCAACGCCCAGCCGCAGGTGTCCGTGTTCGCGCCGGAGCAGCTCACCATCACCAACTGCCCTGCCCCGTCCGCGGTCTCCGCGACCGCGTCGTCCAGCACCGAGGTGCGGATGTCGTTCGACCGCACCATCGCGCCGGCGAGCATCACCGACGCCGCCACGCAGTTCACGTTCGACAACGGCCTGCAGGCCCAGAGCGCGACCGTGAACGGCAAGGACGTGCTGGTGACCACGAGCGAGCAGGCCGCCGGTACGCAGTACACGGTGCAGGTCTCCGGCGTGACGGACACGCTGGGCAAGGCCATCGTCACGCCGAACTCCACCCAGTTCCAGGGCTTCTCGCTGCTGGCCATCCACGGCGGCCGCGTGGTGCTCAACGGGACGGGCTTCACCGGCGCGACGGCGGTGACGATTGGCGGCGTGGCGCAGACCTTCACGGTCGACTCCGACACGCAGATCACCGTCACCAACGTGCCGGACACCACCCCGGTGGGTGCGTCTCAGCCGGTGCAGGTCACCACCCCTGCCGGCGCCGTGAGCGCGGGCGCCCTGCCCGTCGCGCACCTGGTCATCAACGAGCTGGACGCCGATACGCCGACCACCGACGTGCTGGAGTTCGTGGAGATCTCCACGGGTGTGCCGAACCTGTCGGTGTCCGGCCTCTCGCTGGTGATGTTCAACGGCTCCAATGACCAGTCGTACCTCGCCCTCGACATCAGTGGGAAGGCGGACGCCAACGGCCTGCTGGTGGTGGGCAACCCCGGAGTGACCCCGACGCCTGTCGTCACCTTCCCGAACGAGACGCTCCAGAACGGCGCGGACGCGGTGGGCATCTACCAAGCCCCGGCGAGCGCGTTCCCCAATGGGACGGCGCCGACGAGCACCAACCTCATCGATGCCATCGTCTACGACACGGCGGACGCGGATGACGTGGGCCTGCTCGACGCGCTGCTCGGCTCCGGTCCGGAGCGTGTGCAGATTGACGAGACGGGCACCACGGGTGGTTCCGCCGCCAACTCCATCCAGCGCTGCGGCGGTCCGGCGCGCAGGGATGGCCGCGTGTTCAACCGCGTCGCGGCGCCGACGCCTGGCGCGCCCAACGTCTGCTCGTAATCGCCACAGCTGACACCTTGCCGTGACTCAGGGCCGCGTTCCCCCACCGGGGAGCGCGGCCCTTCTTCTTGGATGACAGGGGGCTGTGTCACTCTTCGAAGCCTGGGGATGCACCGCCCGTCATCGCGATGGGCCGTGGTCCCTCTCCGGCCTCTGGACCGGATGCTTCCATGCCCCTGTCTCGCATCGTCGCGCCCGTCCTCGCCCTGCTGCTCGCCGCGTGTCCCGGATCCACGCCTCCGACGCCGGTCTCGCCCGCCGACAGCGGCGTGAGCTTCGATGGCGGCGTGCCCGACGCCGGTGGCGAGCAGACCGACGCCGGTAGCGAGCAGACCGACGGCGGCACGACGGATGACGGTGGGACTCCGGCGCTGGGGTTGGAGTCCTCGGTGCTGGACGAAGCCAACACGGGCATGCCCTACCAGGCCGTGCTCGCGGCCAGCGGTGGAACCGCGCCCTATTCGTGGCGGGTGACGCTGGGTGCTCCCGTGGAGGGGCTCACGCTGTCCCCGGACGGAACCCTGAGCGGCACGCCGGCCTTCGCGGGATGGAACCGCTTCACGGTGGAGGTCCTGGACTCCCAGGGCGCTCGCGCCGAAGGGACCGTGGCCCTCAACGTCACCGGCCTCAGGTACCTCCCCCTGCCGGAGGCCTACGTCTCGGAACCCTACCGCCACGCCTTCCACCTCCCGGAGGCCTCCGCGGATCAGGTCTGGACCGTGAACACGGTGCCGGCGGCGGGACTGGGCCTCGCCTCGAACGGGGTCCTTTCAGGGACGCCCACGAGCCCGGGCGCGAAGGTGCTGGAGGTGACCGTCCGGGACGCGGGCCGCGAAGCGACGGGGTCCTACTTCCTGGTCACCGTGACGCTGCCCTCCGTCCTCACCACCTCGCTGCCGGAGGCCTTCGTGGCGGAGCCCTACACCGTCACGCTGCAGGCCACGGGCGGCGTGCCCCCCTACACCTGGTCCGCGCTCCCGGGGACGTTGCCCTCCGGGCTCACGCTGCGGGAGTCGGGCGTCCTGACGGGCACGCTCTCCGGCGAGGGAAGGACCTTCACCGTCACCGCCACGGATTTGAACGGGCGCACGGCCTCGCGCCAGCTGACGCTGTCCACCCCCAGCGCCCTCCAGGTGACGTCACTGGGGCTCGGGGACGGACGCGTGGGGCAGCCCTATGCCTTCACCCTCACCGCCTCTGGTGGGCGAGCGCCGCTCACGTGGAGCTTCACCGGGACGCTGGCCGCGGGCCTCACCCTGTCCACGAATGGCGCGCTGTCCGGCACGCCCACCGCCGCGGGCACGGTGCCCTTCACCGTGACCGTTCGCGACGCGGACGGGAAGACCGCGTCCGCGCGGCTGATGATGATGATCCAGCCGCCCCTCTCGCTGTTCACCGTGGGCCACTGGAACCTGGAGTGGTTCGGCGCGCCCAACCAGGGCCCGGTGAACTCCACGTCCGACGGCGGCGTGACCGATGACCTCCAGGTCGCTGGCGCCACGAGCGTCATCCGCGACGCCGGGGCCCACGTCTGGGGCCTGGTGGAGATGGTGGACACCGCGGACTTCAACACGCTCATGGAGGGACTGCCCGGCGGTTACAGCGGCTTCCTCGCCAACAACACCACCTACGTGCTCAGCGGCACGTCGCAGTACTCCGCCGGCGAGCAGAAGCCCGGCATCCTCTACGACAGCACGCTCACCTACCGCAGCGCCCAGGTCATCCTCACCGCGCAGGCCGCGGACTTCGGCGGCCGCCCGCCGCTGCGCGTGGACTTCACCACCCGCATCCACGGCGAGGACACGCCGCTGGTCGTCATCGTCACGCACATGAAGGCCTTCGAGGACCGCACGTCCTACGACCAGCGCAAGCGCTCCGCGACCGCCCTCAAGAACTACCTGGACCAGTGGCTGCCCGAGGCGCGCGTGCTCGTCATCGGCGACTGGAACGACGACCTGGACCACTCCATCTCCACGGAGAACGGCGTCGCGCTGCCCTCGCCCTACCTGAACTTCCTGAACGACCCCGCGCACTACACCTTCCTCACGCGCGTGCTGACCGACGCCAACCTCCGCACCACCACGGAGTACAACGACGTCATCGACCACACGCTCGTCACCGACGAGGTCGCCGTGGACGCCGTGCCCGGGGGCGTCCAGGTGCTGCGGCCCGACACGTCCCTTCCGGACTACGCGCGCACCGTCAGCGACCACTACCCCGTCCTCACCCGCTACGACCTGAGCGGCGTGCCCGGCCCGCGCGTGCGGCTCACCGCGCCCCTGGAGGGTTCGTTCGTCGGGGGTTCCTCGCTGACGTTCACGTGGCGCTCGGTGGGGGTGAGCACCGTGCGCATCGAGGCCTCCTACGACAGCGGCGACATCTGGAACGTCGTGGCACCTTCCGTGAGCGCGGCCTCGGGCAGCTTCACGTGGACCGTGCCGGACGTGGAGAGCGACCTGGTGCGCGTGCGCGTGGTGGACACAGCCAACGCGTCGCGCTTCGACATGACCCCAGGCCGCATCTGGTTCACGCGCTCCGCGCCCCGGGTGATCATCAACGAGCTGCTCGCCAATGAGCCCGCGCTCCCCGGCGGCGTCGCGCACGAGTTCGTGGAGCTCTACAACGCGGGCTCCACCCCGGTGGACCTGTCCGGCTGGACGCTGTGGGACGCGCTGAATCCGCAGCACGTCTTCGCCCCGGGCACGGTGCTGCAGCCGGGCCGGCCCCTGGTCGTCTTCGGTGGGCCCGCGGGCTTCCCGGCGGGTGCGCCCGACACGGTCGCGGCCTCCGGCGGGACGCTGGCGCTCAACAACACGTCGGACATCGTGCAGCTCAAGCGCGCGGACGGCGGCGCCGTGGACAGCGTCGAGTACTCCAGCACCGTGGATGCCGTGTCCATCAACCGCTCGCCGGACCTGACGCCGGACGCGGGCTTCGCGCTGCACACCACGCTGACGCCCGGGGTGCAGTCCTCGCCGGGCCGGCGCGCGGACGGCGGCGCGTTCTAGTCAGCGCAGCGGCGGGGACTGGGG
>NZ_RAWL01000397.1:0-7937 GCF_003668885.1 Corallococcus sp. AB049A
TCCCTACCCCAACCGGCCCCCGCCTCCCAGCGACGGGTGGGGGCGGATTGCCTCTTCTAGACAAGCCGCCGGACATGGTTATGGGGAAGGGGATTGGCGCGTTCCAGCCAGCGCCCGGAGGCCTTCATGTCCGCAGAGACCCACCCCCAGCGGGAAACCCATTCATTCCAGGCGGAGATCCAGCAGCTGCTGAGCCTGGTCATCAACTCGCTCTACAGCCACCAGGAGATCTTCCTCCGGGAGCTGGTGTCCAACGCGTCCGACGCGCTGGACAAGCTGCGCTTCCGCGCCATCACGGAGCCGGAGCTGCTCAAGGACGAGCCCGCGCTGGAGCTGAGAATCGTCCCGGACGCCGACAAGGGCACCCTCACCATCGAGGACACCGGCATCGGCATGACGCATGACGAGCTGGTGAAGAACCTGGGCACCATCGCGCACTCCGGTTCGCGCGAGTTCCTCCAGGCGCTGGCGCAGAAGGGCAAGAATGACGTGCAGCTCATCGGCCAGTTCGGCGTGGGCTTCTACAGCGCCTACCTGGTGGCGGACCGCGTGGAGGTGGTGAGCCGCGCCGCGGGTGAGACGTCCGCGTGGAAGTGGGCGTCGGAGGCGCACGGCACCTTCACGGTGGAGCCGGCGGAGCGCGCGGCTCGTGGCACCGCCATCACGCTGCACCTGAAGGCGGACCAGAAGGAGTTCCTGGATGAGTGGAAGCTGAAGCAGCTCATCACCCAGTACTCGGACTACGTGGGCCACCCCATCAAGCTCCAGGTGACGAAGCACGTGGGCAGCGGGGACACGCAGGCCACGGAGACCGCGCTGGAGGTGGTGAACAAGGCGAGCGCCCTCTGGCAGCGTCCGAAGAGCGACATCACGGACGAGCAGTACCAGGAGTTCTACAAGCACCTGACGCACGACTACGACAAGCCGCTGGCGTGGACGCACTTCAAGGCGGACGGCACGCAGCAGTTCACTGGCCTGCTCTTCGTGCCCAGGCACCCGCCGTTCGACCTGAACTCGCAGCAGCAGCGCGGCGTGCGGCTGTTCGTGAAGCGCGTGTTCATCATGGACCGCTGCGAGGACCTGGTGCCGCAGTGGCTGCGCTTCGTGCGCGGCGTCATCGACTCGGACGACCTGCCGCTCAACGTGTCGCGTGAGATGTTGCAGGACTCGCAGGTGGTGCGCGCCATCCGCAAGCACGTGGTGAAGAAGTCGCTGGACCTCCTGGAGAAGCTGGCCAAGGACAAGCCGGACGACTACCGCGCGTTCTGGGAGTCCTTCGGCACGGTGCTGAAGGAGGGCCTGACGCTGGAGACGGAGTACCGCGAGAAGCTGGGCGCGCTGGTGCGCTACGAGTCCTCGCGCGAGGAGGGCCTGACGTCGCTGGCGGACTACGTGGGCCGCATGAAGGAGGGCCAGGAGGCCATCTATTACGTCTACGGCGAGAGCCGGAAGGCGGTGGCGGACAGCCCGCACCTGGAGGCGCTGAAGCAGCGCGGCTACGAGGTGCTCTTCATGACGGACCCGGTGGACGAGTGGGCCGCGCAGGGCCTGCGCGAGTTCCAGGGCAAGCAGCTGGTGTCCGCGCTCAACGCGGACCTGAAGCTCCAGTCCACGGAGGAGGAGAAGAAGGCGAAGGAGCAGGTGTCCGAGGGGCTCAAGGGCCTGACGGAGAAGATGAAGGACGTGCTGAAGGAGGACGTGCGCGAGGTGCGCGTGTCGGACCGGCTCACGGACTCGCCGGTGTGCCTGGTGGTGTCGGAGGGCGGCACGCCGGCCTACCTGGAGCGCCTGCTCAAGGAGCGCGGCAAGGGGATGCCGCGCATCAAGCGCATCCTGGAGGTCAACCCCAAGCACCCGGTCATCGAGCACCTGCGAAGCCTGCTCGCGAGCAATCCGTCCTCGCCGCAGGTGGGCGAGTGGATTGAGCTGCTCCACGACCAGGCGCTGCTCACGGAAGGCAGCCCGCTGAGCGACCCGAACCGCTTCGCCCGCCGCATGACGGCGCTGCTCACGCAGGTGGCCTCGGGCGCGGGCAACGGCATCCCGGCCGCACAGGTGCCGCCGCCCGCGGCGACGGCCCAGACGCAGTCCAGCTGAGTGACGGCCCATGGCGTGGCGGGAGCGGTGCACCCGCTACGCCTGGGTCGAGAAAACCTGTCCGACTGTCGGACAGACTGAAGCCGAGCGAGGTCCACGAGGCTCCGCACCCGACTCGGGGCCGCCGGAACCTGTCCGACAGTCGGACAGGTTCTGAACCGGTCGGGCTTGCAGGTGCGCCGCGCCGAGGCCGGGAGGCTCGCGTTCGCGTGCCGAGCGCCCTACCCCTTCGCGTTCCGCAGGTCCGCGAGCAGCGCCTCTCCGGTCCACGCGCGGCGGTTGCCGCCCTCGGCCTCACGGATGAGCGCCACGAGCCGGGCGTTCACGGGGGCGGGCAGGCCATGCTTCGCAGCCAGTTGGACGACCTCGCCGTTGAGGTAGTCCACCTCCGTCTTGCGGCCCGCGTGCAGGTCGTCCCACATGGACGAGCGCGCCTTCGGGTCGATGGCCAGCATCTTCTTCGCCAGCACGCCGAACACCGCGTCCGGAGCGCCCAGCAGCAGGGGGATCCATCCCGGCGGCAGCGGCGTCAGCTTCGCGGGCTTCACCCCGGCACGTCGCAGCACCGCCAGCGCCTCGCCCTGCGCGAGCGCCAGGCACCGCCGCCACGCGCGCTGCGACAGCTCCTCCTTCAGCGGCAGGTTCGCCAGCGCGTTGAGCGCATTGTTCAGGTTGAACAGCAGCTTCGCCCACTGCACCGCGACGATGTCCGCGTGCTGCTTCAGCGGCAGCCCTCCGCGGCTGAAGGCCTCCACGAACGGCGCGAGCACGGCGTGCCGCTCCACCTCCAGCGTGCCCTCCGAACCCGCGTGGAAGTGCCCCTGCCCCTGGGCCGCGACGTTGAAGGGCACCATCCCCGTGAGCACCGTGCGGCCGGGCAGCAGGCCGCGCAGCACCGCCGCGTTGTGCAGCCCGTTCTGGAAGCTGATGACGATGGCCCCGGGCTTGAGCCGCGCCGCGAGCGTCCGTCCCGCCTCCTCCGTCGCCGCGGACTTCACCGTGACGAGCACCAGGTCGGCCGTGGTCAGCGCTTGCGGATCCGTGTCGATGCGCACGTCCGCCGCGTTCACCTTCAGGTCCGCGCCCTGCCAGTCCGTCAGGTGCAGGCCGTGCGCGCGAACCTCCGCCACCACCCGCTCGCGTCCAATGAAGCGCACCGTCGCGCCCGTCGCGGCGAGCCGCCCTCCCACGTAACAGCCGATGCTGCCCGCGCCGAAGATGCAGAACTCAGGGGTCGAAGCCATGGGCGCGCATCGTGTCACGTCGCGGGCCACACCACGACGATGAGCACGTCCCACAGCGCATGGCTCACCCAGGACGCCAGGGGCGTGCGGCGCCACTCGGCCAGCGCGCCCCAGGCCAGCGACGTGGGCAGCGCGGCCAGGGCCAGCAGCGGCTCACCGAAGCCCAGCAGCACGGCGCTCGACAGCACCGCCGACCCGGCGACGGCGCCCCACCGCCCCAGCCGGGGACGCAGCGCGCCCTGCACCCACCCGCGCCAGAACAGCTCCTCCGCCGGGACGAGCAGCAGCACCAGGGCCAGCGCCATGCCTGGCGACCCCGTGCCGAACGTCGAATAGATGGATTGCAGCGGCCCGCAGAGCGCGTCGGTGAAGCCTCCACAGAAGGCCCACAGGAAGGCCCGAGCGCCCGCGTACAGCACCACCGCCTGGGCCACGCCCCACGCGGTATCCGGCAAGGACAGGGAGGGAGGCGGCCTGCGCCAGGGGCCCATCGCCCGCCACGTCACCGCGAGCCACACGGCGCAGAAGACGGAAGCGACGGCGAAGAAGCGCGGCGGATGCACGTGCACCAGCGCCGTCCAGGCCAGCACACCGCCCACGGCCACGGCCCGCCAGAACGGCAGGGCCGCGTCACGCACGGGCGGCGGTCCAACGGGGGAAGCAGTCATCGCGCGCGGCAGCGTACCCCGGCGCGATGGACGCCGGCGGGCACGTTCACGCGTGCACCGCCGGCGGAGCGCTTCACGTCACTGCGGGAGGCACGCGCCGCTGCCCGCGCTGTCGCTGACGCAGCGGTAGCCCGTGCGGCACGTCCCCTGGGGGTTGGTGCCCGACGGCGTGCAGGACGCGAAGCAGTAGGCGGTGGCGCCCCTGTCGTTGCTGTAGCAGGCAGAGCCCGACGGGCAGCTGTCCGTCACGCAATCCTGGGTGCAGTAGCCGCCCGGGAAGCTGGTGCCGGTGAGGCACAGGCCGTCCGTGCCGCACGCGCCGTTGGTGGTGCAGGCGCCGCCAATGGTCGACGTGGGCGTGTGGTCTTCGTCCGACTGGTACGGCACCAGCGTGAAGCTGACGCCGCTGGTCGTCTTGCCCTTGGTGACCGTCACGGTCTCCACCTGGGTGGTGTCGCGCCAGAAGCCCACGCGGTCGCCGTCGTCGAAGAAGTCCCCTTCGCCGGTGTCGTCGATGGACGCCAGCACCAGGTAGTCACGCGGGGTGATCTTCGCGCTGTAGTTGTACCCGTTGGTGCCGGACACCGTGCCGATGCCGTCGTCGTCGATCTGCACCTCGCCCGCGGCGTCCAGGTACGCGAACGCGATGACCGCGTCCTTCTCATCCGTGGCGCCCACGCGGAACTTCACCAGCACCTGCGCGTTGCCCGCACCGGACGCGCCGGTCAGGTCGATCTGCGCCACGTAGCTGCCCGCCGCCAGCGAGCCCGGGGTGACGCTCACGTTCAGCGCCGCGGACTTGTACGCGGGAATCGACAGCGACGTGCTGGAGACGGCCACCGCGGAGGCGTTGGTGCCGGAGACGGCCACGCTCACCTGCAGCGTGCCGCCGCCGTTGTTGCGCACCGACAGCGCCTGCGACGCCGAGCCGGTGAAGGACAGCTGCGTGGTGCTGATGGCCAGCTTCGGGGGCAGCGTCGGGTCCCCGCCGCCCTTGGCGCGCAGCACGGCGGCGTACGCGTCCACCAGGCCCGCGCCGCAGCCCTCGGAGCACTGGCTGGTCGTGTCCGCGGTGTCCTTCAGGATGGCCTCCACGTCCGCCGTCTTGAGGCTCGCGTCCTGCGCCAGCATCAGCGCCACGATGCCCGCCACGTGCGGGGTGGCCATGCTGGTGCCCTGGTACCACTCATACGAAGGCTGGTTGCTGCTGTTGGGCAGCGTGGACAGCACGCCGTCCGGGAAGGCGTCGCCGTTGCGGTCCTCGCTCGTCTGGCCGCCGGTGGCCATCACGTCCACCTGCGAGCCGTAGTTGGAGTAGCTGGCGCGCTTGCCGTTGAAGCGCACCGCGCCCACGCAGATGACGTTCTGCTGGTTGCACGGGAAGCTGGAGGAGGTGTTCTCGTTCTCGTTGCCCGCCGCCACCACCAGGATGGCGCCGCGCGTGTTGGCCGCGTTGATGGCGGTCTGCATCTCCGCGGACGCGGAGCCGTTGCCGCCCAGGCTCATGTTGATGACCTTCGCGGGCGTGGTGTTCACGCGCACGCCGGGCACGGTGCCGCCGCTGGCCCAGGTGATGCCCGCGATGATGTCCGCCAGCGAGCCGCCCTGCGTGCCCAGCACGCGCACCGGCAGGATGTTGCGCCCGGACCAGGTGACCCCCGCCACGCCCACGCCGTTGTTGGACGAGGCGCCGATGGTCCCCGCCACGTGCGTGCCGTGGTACGACGAGCCGCCGTTGGGCAGGTCCTTGCCGTTGTCCGTGGGGTCCGCATCCACGCCGTCGCCGTCGCCCGCGTTGGCGATGCTGGAGATGAGGTCCACGCCGGGCAGCACGCGCGAGTTCAGGTCCGGATGGACCGTGATGCCCGTGTCCAGCACCGCCACGACGATGGACTCACTGCCCGTGCCCAGGTCCCAGGCCGCCGGCAGGTTCATGTTCTTGTAGTGCCACTGCCGCGCGTAGAGCGGATCATTCGGCACGTTGAGCGCGCGCACGCGCAGGTTGCTCTCCGCGTTCTGCACGCCCGGCACCGCCTGCACGGCCTGCAGCACGCGCACGTGCTCCGCCTCCGTCAGCGCGCGCACGTTGGGCGCGCCGCCGGACATCGCCTGCGGCTGGCTCACCTCGTAGCGCAGCAGGTGCTGCGTCTCGCTCAGGAAGGCCTGGTGCACGACGTGGTAGCCCGCGACGCGCGCCTGCGCGACGGCCTCTTCCGCGGACAGGTTCGGCGTGTCGAAGTGGATGATGATCTCACCCGGCAGCAGCGACGCGTTGTGCGACAGCGGCTTGGACGGGATGCCCGTGCGCCACACGCCCCGCGCCGCCAGCGCGCTGGAGACCTTCTGGGACAGGTCCTTCGCGCCGGGCAGGGAGAAGAACGCATCCAGCGACGACCCGGCGTTCGCACCGGCGGAGCCAGCCTGGAACGGCTGCAGGGTGCCCGTCACGGTCCCCTTGGTCGAAGTCGTGTCGGTGTCGTCGTCATCGTCTTTGTTGTCGCCGGGACAGGCCGCGAGACCGAGCAATCCCAGGAGGGCAAGGCGACGGAGCATGAACGGATTCCTTGAAGAGCGAGTGTGTGCGTCCGACCCTAGGTCCGCTGCGGGCAACGCGTCCAGCGCTCCAGGGCCCGGCTGGCTGGTCCCCTTCTCCATTTCATCCCACACGGGTGCCGCATGTTGCCTGGGAGGCAACGCGCTGCTTCACGGGCAGCCGGGAGGACTATCGCCCCAGGTCCTGCAACACGGCTTGCGCCGCGCGGCGCCCGGACGCGAGCGCTCCGTCGATGGAGGCGTTCTCGCGGTGGTCACCGCACACGTAGAGCCCCGCGGCCAGCCGCACGGGCCGGTGCGGCTCCACCAGCGCGGACGGCGGCTGCGCGGGCAGCGCGTGCGGAATGGCATACGTGCGCAGGTGGCGCCACGCGGACACCGCCGGGCCGAACCACTCCGTCAGCTGCGCACGCACGCGCGCCTCCAGCGAGTCCGCGCCGCCCGCGTCATCCACCACCGACACGGACACCAGCGCCTGGCCCTTCGGCGCGTACGCGGCGGAGACCTCGCTCATCACCGCCACGTTGTTCACGGGCCCCCGCCCCTCGCCGTCGAGCACGAGCCAGGGCCCCTCCACCGGCGGCTCCGGCGCCGCGAAGTACAGGCACGTCACGCGGTTCATCCCCGGCGCCGGCATGCCCACGAGCAGCGACGCCGCGCTGTGCGGATCCGTCGCCACCACGACGGCGTCCGCGTGCAGCATCTCCCCGCCCGGCAGGCGCACGCGGTGCCCCCACGCCTCCTCCACGCGCACGCGCATCCGCAGCGCGCCCGACGGCAGCTTCTCCGCCAGCTGCGCCGGGATGGCGCCCATCCCCTGCTCGGGGACGGCCGCGTAACCCGTCGCGAACATCCGGAACACGAACTCCAGCATCCGGCTGGACGTCGTCAGCCCGCGCTCCAGGAAGATGCCGCCAAGGAAGGGCGTGAAGAACGCGTCGACCATCTCCTCGGAGAAGCCCAGGTCGCCCAGGAAGCGCCGCGACGCCTGCTGGGGCCGCTGCCACAGGTCCCCCAGCTCCCCGGACGTGGCGTGCTGCCGCAGCTCCAGCACGCGCAGCTTGTCCGCCAACCCACCCGGCGCGTCGAACAGATGTGACACCGCCGTGACGGGATGCCGCAGCGGGTCCGCCAGCGTGTGCAGCCGCCCACCCCGCCACACCTTCGCGCCTGGGATGAAGCGTTGGAGCGACAGGGCCTTGAGGTCCAGCACCCGCCGTCCTTCCGGGTAGGCCGTGAGGTACACCTGGAAGCCCCGGTCCAGGAGGAACCCCTCGTGCGAGTCGGTGCGCACTCTTCCACCTGGTGCGTCCCCTGCTTCCAGCACGTGGGCATCCACGCGCGCCTCCAGCAGCGCCGTCGCGCACGCCAGGCC
>NZ_RAWL01000398.1:0-7902 GCF_003668885.1 Corallococcus sp. AB049A
GTGCGACCCATGTCTGTCCATCGCCAGGAGGAGGCGCCGGGCGCGCGGACAGGGGGGCAAGGTCCCGAAGGGCATGTCGTCCCGGGCCTGCGGGAGGGGCGGGCGCGACGCACCGTTGGAGCTGGAGGTGGTCCAGATGCTCATCGTCGGCGCGATGTTGGTGGGAATCCTGGTGATGATGCTGGTGCTGGGGGGAGCCATCGTGGGAGGAGCGCTCGCGCACAAGAACGCGCGAGAGGATGACGCGCGGTGGGCAAGGGAAGACGCGGAGCGCGCGGCCCGGCGCGACCGCGACCTGTCCGGGCCCGTGGGTGGGGAACCCGTGCACGCGTGAGGCGCCCGGGCATTGGTCCTGAGGGGGCATGCGGCTAGGGTGGCCCCTCGATGAAACGCCTTTGGCCATTGCTCGCGCTCATGACGGCTTGCGCGAGCGCGCCCTCCTCCGGTGAGCGGTACGTCGAACCTGGACGGGGCGAACCGGTGCGGGGGCCCTGGTCGGAAGTCGCTTCATTCGAAATGCCGACGGGAGATGTCACCCTCCCCATCGATTTGCTCAAGGACGTCGCCGACGCGTTGCTCAGGCTCCCCGGTGCGCAGGCTTGCGATCCCGTCAGCCAACGGCCCATCGTGGGCCTGTCCATGGAGTACTGCTCGACGGTGTACGTCGCGGGGACGGATGACGCCCTGTCCTGGAGGGTCACGAAGCCCCTCCGTGGGTCCTATAACGGCTGCCAGCCATCCTCCGACGTGACGGACAGTGACCACCCCTCCGACCGCATCTGGGTCGTGGGCTACATCCACAATCATCCTTGCGGAACGCCACCGTCCACCCTCGACCTCACCGTATGGCCAACGGATGCATTCGTGGGCAAGCCCGCGATGGCGGAGTTCCGGATGATTCCAGGCAACCCCAAGCCTGCGACGTTCAAGGGACAGCCCCTGCTGATGGCCTCCGCCCTTGTCGCGGTGCAGAAGGACGGGTCACGCGTCTTCCTGCGCTACTTCCCCACGGGAGAAATCGAGCAGTGGAGCCAGCGGGAGCGGCGCTGGCGGCTTCTGGGCACGTGCGTCCCGACGCGGACCCGTTACAGCTCCGCCCCGCTGTGCCGGGACGGAGCCATCCAACTGCTTGCCGAATAGGAACTGGGATGAAGAACGTCTGCGCGCTGTTCGGGGTCGTGGCGATGGTGACGGGATGCGCCGCCCGTGCCCCTGCCTGGAAGGGGACTGTCGAATGGCCTGACGAGCAATCCGCGAAGCTCGTCGGACAGCCCATGGAGGCTGGAGCTGTTCTCGCGGCCGCGGGTGCCATCCGCGAGTTGATCCGCACCAACCCCTACCCACGCTTGTTCGATGGGTGTTCAAGCCCGGAGCAGGGACTGGTGGCCGTGGTCTTCACGGGGCCGACAGAGGGGCTCTACTACGTGAGGGTGATCCACGACTTCGTCCGATGCCAGGGGCCGCGATTCCGTCTCCTGGATGGTTGGGATGTCTATGCGGTCACTCCCCAAGGGCAGGTCGTCGCGAAGGATCCACTGGGGCCAGGGGAAGCCCCGCAGCCGGCTCCGGACGTGCAGCCACCTTCGACGCCTCCCGCACCGGAGCCCGGCCCTGGCGGGGACGCGGAGCGTAGTAGCGGCACCGTGACTGAATGAGGCGCTCTCTTCATGTGGGTGCGAGGATGCGCGCCGTGCGATTCGCGCTGCTGTCATGGCTGGTGTTGCTGGTGGGGTGCGCGGGCTCTGTGTCCGCGCCGACTCCCTTCGCGACCGCGAAGACGGGGCGTGGTCCCTGGGCGGAAGTGCCCGCGGTCGAGATGCCCGCGGGGGACAACTCCATCCCCATCGGCCTGATACGGGATGTGGCGGACGCCTTCCTCGGTCGTCCAGGTGCCCGGACATGCGACCCCGCGACGCTGCGGCCCATCCAGGGCTTGTCCACGGAGTACTGCGTGGCCGTCTATGTCGCAGGCGGGCGAGAGGCCTTGTCCTGGCGCGTGTCCGAGCCGGTTCGCGGAAGCTCCAGTCGCTGCTCCGCGCCTCAACACGTCCAGGATGAGGATCATCCGGCCTCGCAGGTCTGGGTGGTGGGCTTCATCCACAACCACCCGTGTGGCAGCCCTCCTTCCTCGGTGGACCTCATGGCCTGGCCGACGGATGCGATTGATCCGCTCACGGCCATGGCGGTGGTGCGCCTTGTCCCCGGCAATCCTGCGCCCGCCCTCTTCAAGAACCTGGCAATCGAGATGGCCTCCGCCCTGGTCGCGGAGCGCATGGACGGCACCCGGGTCTACCTGCGCTATTTTCCCACGGGCGAGGTCGAGCAATGGAGTGAACGGCGGCGAACGTGGGTTCTCCTGGGCACCTGCACGCCGACCCAGAGCCACCTGGGGGCGGAGCCCCGGTGCACGAATGGGCCGTTGCGACTGCTGCGTGAATAGGGAGCGTCGATGAGGGGTAGGGTTGTGGCGGCAGGATGCATCGCGGTGCTCGCGGGATGTGCCGCGAAGCCGAAGGCGTGGACGACGCCCATCGAATGGCCCGACGAGACGTCCGCCACACTCGTGGGGCAACCGATGGACGCCGGGGCCGTGGTCGCCGCCGCCAGCGCGGTACGGGAGTTCATCCGCACGAACCCCGACCCCACGTTGTTCCAGGGCTGTTCCAGCCCGGAGTTGGGTCTGGCGGTCTCCGTCTTCACCGGGCCGACCCAGGGCCTCTACTTCGTCGCGGTCCACCAGGACTTCAGGCGGTGTGGAGGCCCGCGCATCCGAATGCTCGATGCATGGGATGCCTATGCGGTCACTCCCCAGGGAGAGGTGCTTGCAAAGGCCCCACCTCCGGCGGGAGACGCTTCGTTCGCGGTCCCGCCACCAGTTCCGGACGTGCAGCCGCCTTCGACGCCCCCCGCACCGGAGCCCGGCCCTGGCGGGGACGCGGAGCGTAGTAGCGGCACCGTGACTGAATAAGGCGCTCTCTTCATGTGGGTGCGAGGATGCGCGCCGTGCGATTCGCGCTGCTGTCATGGCTGGGGTGGCTGGTGGGGTGCGCCGGTGGGCCGAGCACCCTCGCCGAGCCCGAGCGTGCCCGGGGACCGTGGTCCGAGGTGCCCGCCGTCGTGATGCCGACGGGTGAGCGGTCCATTCCCATCTCGCTGCTTCGCGACGTGGCGGATGCGCTGCTCCGGCTCCCAGGAGCGAAGACGTGCGACCCGAGCACGCAGCGGCCCATTCCAGGACTCTCCACCGAGTACTGTTCGACGGTCTACGTGGCGGGAACGCGTGACGCCTTGTCCTGGCGGGTCACCGAGCCCACTCGGGAGCGCCACAACCGGTGCACGCCCTTCTTCGCGGTGGAGGACGCGGACCATCCCGCTTCCCAGGTCTGGGTCGTGGGCTACATCCACAACCATCCCTGCGGAGCGCTGCCCTCCTCACCAGACCTGGGCGCCTGGCCCACGGATGCGTTCAGGCCCGCCGTCACGATGGCGGAGGTCCGCTTGATTCCAGGCAACCCCGCGCCGGCCCGGTTCCAGGACACGTTCCTCGAAATGGCCTCCGTCGTGGTCGCGGAGCGTCAGGATGGAACCCGCATCTTCCTGCGCTACTTTCCCTCAGGTGAGATTGAACAGTGGAGCGAGGCCCGGAAGGACTGGCTCCTCCTGGGACGCTGCGCGCCTGCTCGTGCCGGTGGTCTCAGTGTCGCGCCCCGTTGCGAAGGTGGCGCTCTCCGGTTGCTGCATGAGTAGGAGACGGCGGATGCGACAGGGACATGGATGGCTGGGGCTCCTGCTGGTGATGTCCGGGTGCAGGCACCCTGCTGCCGCTTGGAAAGGCGTCGTTGAATGGCCGGATGAACGGTCGGCCCGGCCCGTGGAGAGCCCGATACCCGCGGGCGCCGTGCAGGCCGCGATGGGCGCTGTTCGCGAGTTCGTCAGGACGAACCCTCGCCGCTTGTTCTCCGGATGCGAGCACCCCGAGGACGGCGTCAACGTCTCGCTCTTCACGGGCCCGACGCCAGGCCTCTACTACGTGTTGGTGGATCCCGACTTCGAGCGATGCGTGGGGCCACGTCGGCGCATCCTGGATGGCTGGTTCTTCTACGCGGTCACTCCCCAGGGAGACGTGGTCGCGGAATCCCCTGGGCCTCCGGATGAAGGCGCGCCCGTGGAGCCTCCCCGGGCCCCGCCACCTCCCGCGCCGGAGCCACCGGCGCCCGAGCCTAGCGGGGACGTGGAGCGTAGTAGCGGCGCAGCCAGCGGCTGAGGCCGTCCAGGCCGGGGAAGAGGACCCGCTCGGTGATGTTCGCCTGGTCGAGCTTGTCCCGGATCTCCCACTTGAGCTTCGCCGGCACCACCAGCCTGCGCACGCCCTGATGCTGGTGCCCCAGGAAGTCGTTCAGGCTCAGCCCCGGCCCGTTCATCACCGAGAACAACGCGAACTGGTTCACGATGCGCGCGTCCAACGACGGCGGCTCGAAGAACAACACGAACGGGTGCTCCGCCAGCCCGTCGAACGCCGCCAGGTCCCCCGCCACCGACGCCAGCATCTCCCCCGTGAAGACGTCCGCGCCCTCCACCCGCAGCTGCTCACGCAGCGGCTGCGGCAGGTGCCGGTTCGTCTGGTGGTAGTCCACGCACCAGACCGCGCCGTCCTGCTCCAGCAGGTCCATGCGCTCCGTCATGAAGTGCAGCGCCACGTACGGGCTGAACGTCCAGTCGAGCAGCCGCGTCGGCATCCCGTGGTGCTGGGCCAACGCCAGCCAGTCCCAGATGGACGTCAGGTGCTCCGTGCCCGGCACACCCCGCGCGTACTTGCGGAAGGCCCGCAGCAGGTCGCGCTCCTGCCGCACGAACGCCCCCTGGCGGTTGAGCGTCGCCGTCAAATCCAGCGTCGCGTCCGGCACGCCCCGGAACACGAAGTTCGTGCGGAACCGCCGCAACGGCTCGTTCCACGAGCCCGCGAACAAGAGCTCCTGCAACTCCAACCACGATGTGACCCGCTGCTCCTGCATCCGCTGCCCCCTCGCAACCGGACAAGGTGCATCCGGGCCCGCGAAGAACGCAGTGTCCGGACGTACAGGAGGCGGGACCGGACGACGGGCGTCCCTGCCAAAAAGGGCCAGGACGCCCGGCCGTCTCAACTCAACGCTTGAAACAAAGACACCCTACGGCTGCCCGAAGTTCGCGGGCTGCGTGAAGGCATACGAACTGGCGCCCGGCGCCTTGTCCTGCTGGAACAGGGGGCACTTGGCGCAGGTGAAGCTCTCCCAGTCCTGACGGACCGCCACGTCGATGCAGCCGCCGTAGAAGCGGCAGTGGACGTTGCGGTGGTCCTCGATGGAGAACGTTTCGGCCCGCAGCGGAGGGTGGAACTTGGTGGGACGCGGCTGTGGACAAGGCATTGGATTCCTCTAGCCCCCCTCGTGGGTGCTGATTCCCTCTACTGACTGGTGCGTCGCGTCATTCCCGGCCGGTCATCACCCGGCCACTGAACGCTTGCACCCCATCTCATCGCTGCCAGCAGAAGACCGTGTGGGTGTGACACATTCAAAAGGCACAACAGCCTAATGACGTCGGGCGTCCGCGGCCCGCCCCGCCACGGTGTCTGCCTTCACGAGGAGTAACCAGCCGGCCGGGCCACCGGAATCTTCACGCCTGGAGCGCTTTCCCGCGAGAATGCGGCACGTGAGCTCCCCCGCCGCCCGAACCCCTCGTGATTCCTCCCGCTGGCTGAGCGCCCTGGCGCTGCTGTCGCTCGTGCTGCTCAGCGGCTGTTCCGCCTTCTCCCGCGCCGTGCGCGAGGGCGACGGCGCCGTGAAGGAGCGCCACTGGGCGGAAGCCGAAGCCGCCTACCTGCGCGCCCTGGCCGCGGATCCGGAGGCCTCTGAAATCACCGTGAAGCTGCGCGCGGTGCGCCGGGAGTGGGGCGAGGAGGTCTACCAGGAGGCCGGCGCCGCCCATGCGTCTGGCGACCTGCCGTCCACCACCAAGCTGCTGGTGCGCGTGCTGGAGCTGAACCCGGACCATGAAGGCGCTCGCGCGCTGCTCGCCCAGACGCTGGATGCGCGCGTGCAGGTGGCCCTGGGGCTGCTCAAGGAGGAGAAGCTCCAGGACGCCCGCGCGGAATTGGATGCCGTCTTGGCCGTGTCTCCGGACCACGTGAGCGCGCGCAAGGGCGTGGACGCCGTGCAGGTGGCGTGGGCGAAGCGCTTCTATGCCAGCGCGGAGACGCTGGAGAAGGCCGGCAAGCTGGGCAACGCGCTCGTCGCCTACGTGCGCGCGGACCAGGAGCGCGTGGGCGCCACCGCCGCCCGCGAGCGCGCGGAGGCCGTGCGCCAGAAGCTGCGCGACGAAGTGGCCTTCCTGGTGGTGGCCACGCCGGTGGAGGACAATGCCCAGGCGCCGGACGTCGCCCAGCGGCTGAGCGCGGGCCGGCTGGCCGCGGCGCTCCCCACGAAGCTGCCCCTGAAGGTCGTCACGGAGGCGCCCGCGGGCCGCGTGGGCGTGAAGCTGGACCTGTCCCTGGAGCGCGTACTGCCGCTCAAGGCGGTGGAGGATTCCCAGCGCAGCCAGCGCTACCTCGCGGGCAACCGCTCCGTGCCCAACCCCAAGCGCGGGGACTACGAGAAGAAGCTGCTGGAGGCCGAGCGCACCTTGGAGGGCGTGGAGCGCAAGCAGGCCGCCGTGCTGCGCGAGTACCTGCGCGCGCAGGTGGAGCTGGGCACGCTGCGCGACGCCGCCGAGCGCTGCCGCGAGCGGGAGAAGCGCGAGTGCCGCCTGGCCATCCAGGAGTGCGGCGAGGAGGCCCGCGACGCGAAGAGCCCCGGCAAGCTGCCTGGCGAGTGCGACCCGGAGCGCTGCTCCGGCCAGTGCACCCAGGACGAGGGCCTGATGTCCATGAAGGCCAAGGCGGCGCGCGTGCTGGAGGTGGCGGTGCAGGCGGCGCTGGACAAGGCGGAGCTGCAGCGCTCGGAGGTGCAGCGCAACCGCGACACCGTCTTCCGCGAGCCCATCACCGTGGAGGAGCCCATGTACTCGGACTTCGTCTACGACGTGCAGCTGCACCGGCTCACCGTGACGGCCACCGTGACGTCGGTGATGCGCGACCTGCTGACGCCGCAGCAGGTGCCCGCGCCCAACACGCAGGACTACGCGGTGCTGCACGAGGACCTGGCGCACAAGGGCTATGACCGCTACGGCGTGCTCGCGGACCCCGTGCAGCTGCGCAACGAGCTGGAGCTGCGCGTGGACGCGGGCGACAAGGCCGTGGCGGACGTGGCCAAGCACGTGAAGGAGCGCTTCGACCTGTACCGCGGCAAGCGCGTGGAGGACGCCCGCCGAGGCATGGTGCGCCCCGGCGCCGAGGACGTGGTGGAGACCGCCGTGCGCGCGCTGCTGCTCACCGCGGACGCGCCCCCGCAGGACATCCTCCAGCCCGTCGCCCGCGCGCGCGGCCTGACGAACCCGGCGGCCCTGCTCGGCGTGGGGCAGTAGCCTCAGTCCAGGCTGGCGCTCATCTCCGGGCGCTCCAGCCGCAGCGTCTCCACCCGGCGCCTGCGCGCGCCCGCGATGGTCACGTGCCACGCGGCCGCGGCCAGGCCCACGAAGAAGCAGCCCGCCCACAGCGCGGTGGCGCCCACGTGGCCCAGCATCGCGCCGCCCAGCGCCGGGGCGATGCTGGACGCCAGGCCCCACATCATGTGGTACGCGCCCTGGTAGCTGCCGCGCAGCTCCGCCGGCGCCAGGTCCGCCACCACCGACGGCGCCACCGGCGAGTGGACAATCTCTCCCAGCGTCCACACCGTCACGGCCGCCATCGCGAGCGGCACCGTGGCGGGCAGCGCGTGCAGCCCGAAGCCCACGCCGGTGAGCACGCCCGCCACCGCCAGCGCCGTGGAGCGC
>NZ_RAWL01000399.1:0-7848 GCF_003668885.1 Corallococcus sp. AB049A
GCTCGCCCATCGCCGGCCGTACCCAGGCGGAGACCGAAGGCCTCATCGGCTTCTTCGTCAATACGCTCGTGCTACGTGCGCGCGTGACGCCAGAGGACTCCTTCCGCCAGCTGCTTGCCCGGGTACGTGGCTCGACGCTCGCGGCCTACGAGCACCAGCACGTGCCCTTCGAGAAGCTGGTGGAAGCACTCCAGCCCGTGCGGGACACGAGCCGCAGCCCTCTCTTCCAGGTGATGTTCGTCCTGCAGAACGCACCTGGAGAGGCGCTGCGAGTGCCGGGCCTCACCTTCCGGCCGGCTGTCGCCGAGGGCCACTCCGCCAAGTTCGACCTCACCCTGACGTTGCAGGACTCACCGCAGGGCTTCACCGGATGGATGGAGTACAGCACCGCCCTCTTCGAGCGGAGCACCATCGAGCGGATGGCGGGCCACCTGCGCACGCTGTTGGAGGCCGTGGCCGCAAAGCCCGAGCAGCCCGTGGCGGAGCTGTCCCTGCTCTCCAGTGAGGAGCAGCAGCGCATCCTGGTGGAGTGGAATGACACGGCGGCTGTCAGCCCCACGGACATCCCCGTCCACGTCCACTTCGCCCGGCAGACCCAGCGCACGCCTGATGCAGTCGCACTGGTACTGGGCGAAGCAACACTGACGTATGCGCAGCTGGACGCACGCGCGAATCAACTGGCTCACCATCTGCGTGGCCTGGGCATCGTCCCAGGTGCACGCGTGGGCCTCGCCGTCGAGCGCTCCTTCGAGTTGGTGACGGCCTTGCTCGCCATCCTCAAGGTGGGCGCGGCTTTCGTCCCCATGGACCGCAATGCCCCCGTGGAGCGTATCGCCGCACTCCTGGAGGACGCGGACGTCAGCGTGACGCTCACGCACCAATCCTTCGCGTCCCTGCTGCCTGCTTCCGGCACCCGCGTCTGGCTGGATGCGCAGTCCGCTGAGATTGCTGCGCGGCCCACGCATGCGCCGGACATCCACGTGGACGGTGAAGCACTGGCCTACGTCATGTTCACCTCGGGCTCCACGGGCCGCCCCAAGGGCGTCTGCGTGCCCCACCGAGGCATCACCCGCCTGGTGCTCGGCAGCGCCTTCATGCGCTTCGGCGCGGACGAAGTCTGGCTCCAGGCGGCCCCTGTTGCCTTCGACGCGTCCACCCTCGAAATCTGGGGCGCGCTGCTGCATGGCGCGAAGCTCGTCCTCGCGCCGCCGCACTCGCTCTCACTGGAGGAACTGGCCGAACAACTGCGTCACCACCGCGTGACGTCACTCTGGCTCACGGCCGCCCTCTTCGAGCAGATGGCCCTGCATCAGGGCGAAGCGCTCGCGGGTGTCCGCCAGGTCCTCGCTGGTGGTGACGTGCTGCCCGCCTCCCGCGTGCGTGAGCACCTTGCTCGCCTGCCGGAAGGCTCCACGTTCCTCAACGGCTACGGCCCCACGGAGAACACCACCTTCTCCACGACGTACACCCTGCACCGCGACACGGTGGTCAACGGCACGGTGTCCATCGGCCGGCCGCTTACCAACTCCACGGTCTACGTACTCGACGCGCACCTGCACCCGGTGCCCGTGGGCGTCGCGGGCGAGGTGTACGTTGGAGGCCAGGGCCTTGCCTGGGGCTACCTCAACCGCCCCGACCTGACCGCGGAACGCTTCGTCCCGCACCCCTTCGCCTCCACTACGGGAGACCGCCTCTACCGCACCGGTGACAAGGCGCGCTGGAAGGCGGACGGAACGCTCGACTTCCTGGGCCGCGTCGACTTCCAGGTGAAGGTGCGCGGCTTCCGCATTGAGCTGGGTGAAATCGAAGCCGCGCTGCGCGCTGTCTCCGGTGTCAACGAAGCCGTCGTGGTGGCCCGGGGCGCGGACTCGGACAAGCGCCTCATCGGATACGTCACCGCTCGCACGGGCCACTCGCTGGACGCGGACACCCTCAAGGCGAGCCTCAAGCAGCGGCTACCCGAGTACATGGTGCCCGCCTCGCTCATGGTGCTGGACGTGCTGCCCCTCAACGCCAACGGCAAGGTGGACCGCAAGGCCCTGCCCCAGCCGGACGAGACCGCGCGCACCGCCGCCTTCGTCGCCCCGCGCACCGACACCGAGAAGCAGCTGGCCGCGCTCTTCGCCGAGGTCCTCCGGGTGGAGCGCGTGGGCCTCCACGACGACTTCTTCGCGTTGGGGGGACACTCCCTTCTGGCCACCCAGCTCGTCTCGCGCGTGCGGGCCACGCTGGGGTTGGAGCTGCCGCTGCGGGCCCTCTTCGATGCGCCGACCGTGGCCGCCCTCTCGCTGAAGCTCGCGGACGCGCGGCCCACGACGGTCCAGGGGGCTCCCGCGCTCCGGAAGTCGTCCCGCAGGGGCACCATTCCGCTCTCCTTCGCCCAGCAGCGCCTTTGGTTCCTGGATCAGCTCACGCCGGGGGACGCGTCGTACAACATCCCCACGGCGCTCCGGCTGAAGGGCCCCGTGGACGTGGAGTCGTTGCGCCGCGCCTTCGAAGCACTGGTCGCTCGCCACGAGTCCCTGCGCACCACCTTCCATGAGCACGAAGGACAGGCCACACAGCACATCCAGGCGCCGGATGCGTGGACGTTGTCGCGCGTGGACCTGAGCGCGCTGCCGGAAGCGCTGCGTGAAGCCGATGCCCAGCGCCGGCTCCTGAAGGAAGCGAACCTGCCCTTCCACCTGGAGCAGGGCCCGCTCCTGCGCACGACCCTGGTGCGGCTGGGCGAGGAGGACCACTTCCTGCTCGTGACGATGCACCACATCGTCTCCGACGGCTGGTCCATGGGCGTCCTCGTCCGGGAGCTGATCACCTTCTACGAGGCCTTCAGCTCCGGTCAGACGCCCACGCTGCCTCCGCTGCCCGTGCAGTACGCGGACTTCGCGGAGCGGCAGCGCCAGTGGCTCCAGGGCGAAACGCTGGACGCGCAGCTGGGCTACTGGAAGCAGCAGCTCGCGGGTGCCGCTTCCGCGCTGGAGCTGCCGACCGACTTCGCCCGCCCGGCCATCCAGTCCCACGCGGGTGCGGCCGTCTCCGTCCGGATTCCCCAGGCGACATCCGAAGTGCTCAAGGCACTGGCGCAGCGTGAAGGCGCCACGCCCTTCATGGTGCTGCTCGCGGCGTTCCAGGTGTTGCTGTCGCGCTACTCCGCGCAGGACGACGTCAGCGTGGGTTCACCCATCGCGGGCCGCACGCAGGAGGAGACCGAAGGCCTTATCGGCTTCTTCGTCAACACGCTCGTCCTCCGCACGCGCGTGACGCCGGAGGACTCGTTCCGCCAGTTGCTCGCGAAGGTGCGGGGCACGACGCTCGCGGCCTACGAACACCAGCACCTGCCCTTCGAGAAGCTGGTGGAGGTCCTCCAGCCCGTGCGGGACCCGAGCCGCAGCCCCCTGTTCCAGGTGATGTTCGCCCTGCAGAACGCGCCCACCAGCGACCTGCGGGTGCGGGGCCTCGCCTTCCAGCAGGTAACGACCGAGGGCCGCTCCGCCAAGTTCGACCTCAACCTGACGATGCAGGACTCGCCCCAGGGCTTCGTGGGTTCGCTGGAGTACAGCACCGCCCTGTTCAAGCACGGCACCGTGGAGCGGATGGTCCGCCATCTGGGCACGCTGCTGGAGTCCGTGGCCACGCAGCCCGACCAGCCCGTGGCGGAGCTGTCCCTGCTTTCCAGCGAGGAGCGCCAGCGCATCCTCGTGGAGTGGAACGACACGGCTGTCGAAAGCCCCACGGACGTCCCGGTCCACGTCCACTTCGCCCGGCAGGCCGAGCGCGCGCCGGACGCCATCGCCCTCGTCCTCGGAGGGGATTCGCTGACGTACGGGCAGCTGGACGCGAGAGCGAACCAGCTGGCCTGGCACCTGCGCGGCCTGGGCATCGTCCCGGGTGCGCGCGTCGGCCTCGCCGTCGAGCGGTCCTTCGAGCTGGTGGCGGCGACCCTCGCCATCCTCAAGGTGGGCGCCACCTACGTCCCCGTGGACCGCAACGCTCCGGTGGACCGCATCGCGTCGCTGCTGGAGGACGCGGACGTCCACTTCATCGTCACCCACCAGCCCTTCGCTTCACTGCTGCCGGCCACCGGCACGCGCGTCTGGCTGGATGCGCAGCGTGACATCATCGCCTCGCTGCCCACCCACGCTCCGGACGTCCGCGTGGACGGCGAGGCCATGGCCTACGTGATGTTCACGTCAGGCTCCACGGGCCGCCCCAAGGGCGTCTGCGTGCCCCACCGGGGCATCACCCGTCTGGTGCTCGGCAGCACCTTCATGCGCTTCGGGGCCGACGAGGTCTGGCTCCATGTCGCGCCGATCGCCTTCGACGCCTCCACGCTCGAAATCTGGGGCGCGCTGCTGAATGGCTCGAAGCTCATCCTGGCTCCGCCGCACTCCCTGTCGCTGGAGGAGCTGGCCGAACAGCTGCGCCACCACCGCGTGACGTCGCTGTTCCTGACGACCGCGCTCTTCGAGCAGATGGCCCTGCACCAGGGCGAGGTGCTCGCGGGCGTGCGCCAGATTCTCTCCGGTGGTGACGTGCTGCCCGCGGATCGCGTGCGGGAGCACCTCGCCCGGATTCCGGAGGGCGCCACCTTCCACGACGTCTACGGCCCCACGGAGAACACCACCCTCTCGACGGGCTTCGCCATGGAGCACGGCTCGCGCGTGGAGGGCGCCATCCCCATTGGCCGTCCGCTCTCCAACTCCACGGCCTACGTGCTCGACGCGCGCCTGAACCCGGTGCCCGTGGGCATCGCGGGCGAGGTGTACGTCGGAGGCCCCGGCCTGGCGTGGGGCTACCTGAATCGTCCGGAGCTCACGGCGGAGCGCTTCATCCCCCATCCCTTCGCCGCAACTCAGGGCGAACGGCTCTACCGCACGGGCGACCTGGCGCGCTGGCGGGAGGACGGAACGCTCGACTTCCTCGGCCGCGCCGACTTCCAGGTGAAGATGCGCGGCTTCCGCATCGAGCTGGGTGAAATCGAGACCGCCCTGCGCGCCGCCGCGGGCGTCAACGAGGCGATCGTCGTGGCCCGGGGCGCCGGCGCGGACAAGCGCCTCATCGGTTACGTCACGGCACGCGCGGGCCACGAGCTGACGCCGGATGACCTCCGGGCAGGCCTCAAGCAGCGGCTGCCCGAGTACATGGTGCCGTCTGCCTTCATGGTGCTGGACGCGCTGCCGCTCAACGCCAACGGCAAGGTGGACCGCAAGGCCCTGCCGGAGCCGGGGAACACGCCCCGGAGCTCCGTCTACGTCGCCCCGCGCACCGGCACAGAGAAGCAGCTCGCCGCGCTCTTCGCCGAGGTCCTTCGCGTGGAGCGCATGGGCCTCCACGACGACTTCTTCGCCATGGGAGGCCACTCGCTGCTGGCCACCCAGCTCGTCTCGCGCGTGCGCACCACCTTCCGCGTGGAGCTGCCGCTGCGGGCCCTCTTCGAAGCGCCCACCGTCGAAGGACTCGCGCCGAGGATTGAAGCGGCCCGGGCCACCGGACTCCAGGCCCCGCCCTTGCGTGCCCTGCCGCGCGGAGACGTGATTCCGCTGTCCTTCGCCCAGCAGCGCCTCTGGCTGCTGGATCAGCTCCAGCCGGGAGACATCTCGTACAACATCCCCACGGCCCTGCGGTTGACGGGCCCGGTGGACATGGAGTCGCTGCGCCGCGCGTTCGAAGCGCTGGTGGAGCGCCACGAATCGCTGCGCACCACGCTCTCCTCGGATCAAGAGGACCCGTCGCAGTGCATCCAGGAGCCCTCTGGCTGGGAGCTGGCCCTCATCGATCTGACCTCGCTCCCTGAAGCCCAGCGGGAGGAGGAGGCACAGCGCGCGGCGGCCACGGAGGCCCGGCGCCCCTTCCAGCTGGCCACGGGCCCGCTGCTGCGCAGCACGCTGGTGCGGCTGGGACAGGACTCTCACCTGCTGCTGGTGACGATGCACCACATCGTCTCCGACGGCTGGTCCATGGGCGTGCTCGTCCGGGAGGTGGCTGCCTTCTACGAAGCCTTCAGCACCGGCCAGACGCCTTCGCTCCCGCCGCTGCCCGTGCAGTACGCGGACTTCTCCCTGTGGCAGCGCGGATGGCTCCAGGGCGAGGCCCTGGAGGCACAGCTCGGCTACTGGAAGCAGCAGCTGGCGGGGGCTCCGTCCGCGCTGGACCTGCCCACGGACCGGCCGCGCCCGCCGGTGCAGTCACGCCGGGGCGCGACGGTGGACGTGCGCGTCTCTCCGGAGGTCTCGCAGGCGCTCAAGTCCCTGGCCCAGGCGGAAGGCGCGACGCCGTTCATGTTGCTGCTCGCGGCCTGGCAGCTGTTGCTGTCGCGCTACTCCACGCAGGACGACATCAGCGTGGGCACGCCCATCGCGGGACGCACGCAGGCGGAGACCGAAGGCCTCATCGGATTCTTCGTCAACACCCTGGTCCTGCGCGCCCACGTCCAGCCGCAAGAGACCTTCCGGGAGCTCCTGGCCCAGGTGCGCCGCACGACGCTCGCGGCCTACGAGCACCAGCACCTGCCCTTCGAGAAGCTGGTGGAGGTCCTCCAGCCCTCGCGAGACCTGAGCCGCAGCGCGCTCTTTCAGGCGATGTTCTCCCTGCAGAACACGCCCACCGAAACGCTTCGAGTGTCCGGGCTGTCCTTCCAGAGCGTCCCGGTGGACACCCGTGCATCGAAGTTCGACATCACGCTCACCCTCAGCGACTCGCCGCAGGGCTTCATTGGCGTGCTGACGTACGCGACGGACCTCTTCGATGCCTCGACGGTCCAGCGCATGGCTGGGCATCTGGGCGTGTTGCTGGAGGCCATCGCCGCGAAGCCGGAGGCGATACTCGCAAGCCTGCCGCTGCTCACCGCTCCGGAGCGGCAGCAGTTGCTCGTGGATTGGAATGGGCCTGGCGCGGAGTTCCCGCGCGACCTCTGCCTCCATGAGGCCTTCAGCGCCCAGGCCCTGCGCACGCCTGACGCCCTCGCCGTCATCTGCCGCGATGAACGCCTCACCTTCCGTGAGCTGGAGGTTCGCGCCAATCAGCTTGCTCACCGGCTGGTGAAGCTGGGCGTAGGCCCTGACGTACGCGTGGTGCTCTGCGTGGAGCGCTCCGTCGAAGCCCTCGTGGGTATCCTCGGTGCCCTCAAGGCCGGTGGCGCCTACGTCCCCATCGACCCCAGCTATCCACGTGAGTGGCTGGCCCACGTCCTTCAGGACACCAGTGCTCCGGTGGTGCTCACCCAGCAGCGACTGCGCGACTCACTGCCTCCGCACTCCGCGCACACCCTCTGCCTGGACTCCGACACCGCGGAGCTTCGTCTTGAGTCCCAGGACGCTCCGGTGACGTCCGTCACTCCAGAGCACCTGGCGTACATCATCTACACCTCGGGCAGCACCGGCCGTCCCAAGGGCGTGATGATTCAGCACCGCTCCGTGCTGAACCTGCGTGTCGCCCTCGCCGCCACCGTGCACGCGGATGCCCAGCCGGGAGAGCGCGTCAGCGTCAATGCGCCGCTCTCCTTCGACGCCTCCGTCAAGCAGCTCATCCAGGTGCTCGACGGCCACACGCTTTGCATCGTCCCCGACGAAGCCCGCGCCGACGTGGCCGAACTCGTCAACCGCATCGGCCAGGATGCGTTGGAAGTCCTCGACTGCTCGCCCGCGCACCTGCGCTTGCTGGTGGATGAAGGCCTGCTGGAGCGCCAGTCCATCCCCCGCCGCGTCCTCGTGGGTGGTGAGGCCGTGGACCCGGCCACCTGGCGCCACCTGGCCCAGGCCCCGCGTCCGCGCGTCTTCAACGTCTACGGCCCCACCGAGTGCACCGTCGACGCCACTGCCTGCGCTTTCGACGCCTCCCCCACTCCCACCA
>NZ_RAWL01000039.1:0-34484 GCF_003668885.1 Corallococcus sp. AB049A
CGTCCACAGTCCGCGCTGACGCGCGGCGGCGAAGGGCAGCTCCCCACCCCGCCGCTCCACCCCGGCCCGCTGGCGCTGCACCCTCGGCGGCGAGGCCTCCCGGCGCGCGGGGAAGTAGACGATGACCGCCGGTGCCGAGCGGGCGCAGTTCATGGGAGGCACGACTCCAGAGGGGGAACACCTGCACCGGAATCATCCGGCGCTGGCGCCCTGGAGTTGCGTCCCGGTCAACGCTTTTCAGGGGCCGCCGGGCATGGGGCCGGCGAGCGCCTCCACGGCCTCCGGGAGCATGCCCCGGGAGAGCGCGGCCTGGAGGGTGTCCAGCTGGGCCGTCACCACCGCGCGCGACACCTTGGCGCCCGCGCCGTCGCGCACCAGCAGCTCCAGCGTGGCCTGCGCCAGGAGGAGCGGCAGCGTGGTGAAGGCGAGCACGTCCCGGGGCGCGCCCGCCAGGTGCAGGGCCCGCACGTAGCGCGCGGCCGCGACCAGGTCCTGGCCCGCCAGCTGCTCCACGTCCTGGAGCTGCACGCCGGCCGGGAGCCACACCCGGCCCTCCTTCCGGTCCTGCCGCGCGTCCTTGAGGATGTTGACCAGCTGGAGCCCCTCCCCGAACAGCGGGGCCAGCGAGCGCAGGTTCGGCGCGAACAGCGCCAGGCGCGGATCCAGGACGAACAGCTCCGTCAGCAGCTCGCCCACCAGTCCCGCCACGATGTAGCAATAGTCACGCAGGGACTGCAGTGACCCCAGCTGCAACAGCCCGCCCTCGGAGGCGCCCTCCAGCACCTGCCCCATGCCCTGCACCGTCTTGAGCACGAAGTGGCGCAGGATGGCGCCGGCCTCCGGGCGCAGCGCGTCCAGGCTGGCCAGGAGCGTGGGCGTGCGCGCGAGCAGGTCCAGGTAGCCCGCGTTCTCGCTGGGACGGCGCGACAGCCACTCGCGAGACAGCGCCCCGGCGTCCACGCCCGGCGCCTCCTGGAGCAGGGACGCGAAGGCGGCCAGCGCCGCTCTGCGCTCGTCGCGCGTCCAGGGGGCGGCGTCCTCCAGCGTGTCCGCGACGCGCAAGAGCAGGTAGCCCAGGCCCACCTCGCGGCGCAGCGGCTCGTCGAGCAGCGGGATGGCGAGCGCGAACGTGCGGCTGGTCCGCTCGAGGAAGTCCGCCAGCTCGTCATCCCGGAACGCAGAGGCCGTCTGGGTGGGGGCGTCACTCAAGGCTTGAGTCCTCCGGCAACGGGCGCCGCGCTGCCACCCGGCGCCCTCACTGCCACAAGCCATCCCCCGACACACGCGAGAACGTGCGGTCCAGCGCGCGCGGTTTCCTCGTACGGACACCGCGCGCCTGGAATCCGGGGACGTCAGGGCGCCGGAGCCACGGTCGGCTTCGGGGCCGCGGGCTGCGCGGGGGCCGCGGGCTGGGCCGGCGCGGCGGGGGCCACGGCGGGCTTCGGCTCCGGCTTCTCGCGCGACTCCAGCATCTTGCCGTTGTCCGCGGCGATGCGGCGGTACCACGCGTCCGGGTAGCGCGGGTGGCCCACCTTGCCCGTGTTGTCGCGCACGTTGCCGTCGATGTACTTCACCAGCAGCTGCTCACCCAGCTTGCGCCAGCGCGCGTGCACCTTGTCGCCCTGCTGCAGGGAGTACTCGGTGAGGTACTGGCGGGCCTGCTCCGGCGTCCGCTTGTAGAGCACCTGCGCGATGCTTTCGATGTTGGCCTGGTCCGCCAGGAACTGGCCCTCCAGGTCGCCCTGGGCCTTCTGCACGTCGACAATCATGTCGCTCCAGCGCCCATAGGCCTGGTTCGACACCCAGTTGAAGACCCAGAAGGACGAATCCCAGGAGAACTCCCCGCGGCTGGCCACGCCCTGGGCGAAGTTCTTCGGCACCTGCCGGATGCCCGCGTACATGGGCGTGTAGACGGTGGTGAAGGTGTCATCCACGCCGAACCAGAGCACGCCGCCAATGGCGTCCGGCAGCGCGGAGCGCATCTGCGCGACGAAGGAGAAGCCCGTCTGCTGCGTGGAGATGGCGCGCTCGTGCACGTAGCTCTTGCCGTCCACGTCCCACGTCATGGGGCGCCAGCGGTAGGGCACCGCGTAGGGCCCGGCGCCCACGTCCTTGGACATGTCCAGCGGCGTGCCCTCGAAGTGGTCGCGCATGAGGGCCATGGCGTCCTGCACGGACACCTTCTTGTCCGGCCTCACCCACAAGGGCAGCCGCTTGCCGAGGTCCGCGCCGTCCGCGTACTCCACGCCCAGCTTCAGGGACGGGGCCGCGCGGCGGAAGATGCTCCACACGCGCCCCTCGCTGAAGCGCTGCCCGCCGAAGTCCAGCGGGTGGTACGTGTCCGCGAAGCTGAAGTCCTTGTCCGCGCCCGTGTACCAGCCCTTCGCGCGCGCGAAGGAGATGACGTCCGGCGAGTACAGCGTGGTGGCGCTGTCGTTGAGCGGGAACTGGCGGATGCGCGACTGGTTGGCGTGCGCGGAGATGTAGCCGTCCGGCAGCTTGCGGGCCACCCACACCGCGCCCTTCTGGCCCTCGCCCTTGCCAATCATCTCCAGCAGCCACGCCTCCTTCGGATCCGCGATGGAGAACGTCTCACCGGTGGACGCGTAGCCGTACTCCGCGACCAGGTCCGTCATCACCTGGATGGCCTCACGCGCCGTCTTCGCGCGCTCCAGCGCGATGTAGATGAGCGAGCCGTAGTCGATGATGCCCGCCGGCCCCTCCAGCTCCTTGCGGCCCGTGAAGGTGGACTCGCTGATGGACAGCTGGTGCTCGTTCATGTTGCCCACCACCGAGTAGGTGGAGGCCGGCTGTTTGATGCGCCCCAGGAACTTGCCGGTGTCCCACTCCACGACGTCGCGCATGGCGCCGGCCGCGTGGCGGCGGGCGGGCGTGTAGTACAGCTCGCCGTAGAGCTCGTGCGCGTCCGCCGCGTAGGTGATGAACGTGGAGCCGTCCGTCGTGGCGCCCTTCGTCACGAGCATGCTGGTGCAGGCGTCCGCGACGACGGGGGCCACGAGCACCGCCGTCAGCGGCAGCGCGGTGAAGAGGGTCGAGGGGAATCGGTTCATGGCGGCGCAATCTAGCAGGACCGCCGCCCGCTGCCCGCCCGGACAGGTTGCCCGGCACGCAGGCACCCTGCCGCACGCCGCCATGCAAGAAGCCGATGGCCGCCGAGCGCCGCGCTACTTCCCGGCCCCCACGTTGGATGGCACCTGTCCCGGGGGAACGCTAGGGTTGCGTTTGACTGCCCGGGGACCTCCCAACCCCGGCTCCCTTTGGAGGACGGCGTGACGGAGATCGTGGTGGGCCTGGTGGTGTTCTTCGTCCTCACGGTGGTGCTGGGTCCCGCCCTGTGGAGCTCCCGCATCTGGTGGAGCAAGGCGGACCGCGAGCAGGTGAAGGACAAGTACGGCCGCCCCCAGAAGGATCCGAAGGACGCTTGAGGAGGCGGCCGCTGGTGGTGCGCTGAAGCGCTACTCGTCGTTCTGGCGCAGCGCGGCCAGCACGTTGAGGTCCTCCAGCGTGGTGGTGTCCTGCGAGGACTGCTTGCCCGCGGCCACGTCGCGCAAGAGCCGGCGCATGATCTTCCCCGAGCGCGTCTTGGGCAGCCCTTCCGCGAAGCGGATCTCATCCGGCCGCGCGATGGCGCCAATCTCCTTGCCCACGTGCACGGCCAGCTCCTTCTTGAGCGCGTCCGAGGGAGGGTTGCCCTGCTTGAGCGTCACGAAGGCCACGAGCGCCGTGCCCTTCAGGTCATCCGGGCGGCCCACCACGGCGGCCTCGGAGACCTTCGGGTGCGCCACCAGCGCGCTCTCCACCTCCGCGGTGCCCAGGCGGTGGCCGGCCACGTTCACCACGTCGTCCACGCGCCCCATCAGCCACACGTAGCCGTCCGCGTCCGTGCGCGCGCCGTCGCCGGTGAAGTACATGCCGGGCAGCTCGCTGAAGTACGTGTTCACGTACCGCTCCGGGTCCCCGTACACGGTGCGCAGCATGGACGGCCAGGGCTTGGTCACGAAGAGCAGCCCGCCCTGCCCCTTGGGCACGCGCTTGCCGTCGCGGTCCAGAATCTCCGCGTGGATGCCGGGCAGCGGGAAGGTGGCGGAGCCGGGCTTGGTGGGCGTGGCGCCGGGCAGCGGGGAGATCATGATGCTGCCCGTCTCCGTCTGCCACCACGTGTCCACGACGGGGCACCGCCCCCCGCCGATGACCTCGCGGTACCACATCCACGCCTCGGGGTTGATGGGCTCACCCACGCTGCCCAGCAGGCGCAGCGAGGTCAGGTCGTGCTTCTTCACCGGCTCGTCACCCAGGCGCATGAAGGCGCGGATGGCGGTGGGCGCGGTGTAGAGGATGGTGGCCTTGTAGCGCTCGATGATGTCCCAGAAGCGGTCCGGGCCGGGCTGCGTGGGCGCGCCTTCGTAGATGATGGTGGTGACGCCGTTCATCAGCGGGCCGTAGACGACGTACGAGTGGCCCGTCACCCAGCCCACGTCCGCGGTGCACCAGTAGACGTCGTCGTCGCGCAGGTCGAACACCCAGCGCGTGGTGAGCGACGCCATCACCGCGTAGCCCGCCGTGGTGTGCAGCACGCCCTTGGGCTTCCCGGTGGAGCCGGACGTGTAGAGGATGAACAGCGGGTGTTCGCTCTCCACCCACTCCGGTTCGCAGACGTCGGACTGGCCCTTCACCAGCGCGTCCCACGCGAGGAACTTCGGGCCTTCCGGCAGCTTGCCGTCCCCGGTGCGGGTGAGGACGACGACCTTCTCGATGCTGGGGGCGTTGGGGAGCGCGGCCTCCACGTTCTTCATCAGCGGCACCACCGCGCCCTTGCGCCAGCCGCCGTCCGCGGTGAGCAGCACCTTCGCGCCCGCGTCCTTCATGCGGTCCTGGAGCGCTTCCGCGGAGAAGCCGCCGAACACCACCGAGTGCACCGCGCCCAGCCGCGCGCACGCGAGCATCGCGACGGCGGCCTCCGGCACCATGGGCAGGTAGATGCCCACGCGGTCGCCCTTCTTCACGCCCAGCGACTTGAGGCCGTTGGCCAGCCGGTTCACCTGCTGGGACAGCTCTCCGTAGGTGATGCCGCGCCGGTCGCCGGGCTCGCCCTCGAAGAGGATGGCGGGCTTGTCCTTCAGCTTCGGCAGGTGCCGGTCCAGACAGTTGTACGCGAGGTTCGTCTTCCCCTCGACGAACCAGCGCGCGTGGGGCGGCTTCCAGTCCAGCACCGTCTGGAAGGGCTCCTTCCAGTACAGCTCCTCGCGGGCGCGGTCGCCCCAGTACGTGTCCGGATCCTTCGCGGCTTCGTCCCACAGCCGCTGATAGTCCTGCATGCCGCGGATGCGGGCCCGCCGGGAGAAGTCCTCGGGCGGGGGGAAGACGCGGGACTCGGTCAGGACCGAGACGATTGCGTGAGGGTCTGCCATGGGCGTTCCTCCAGCTTCGGCGTGGGAACAGCCCTCCTGTTGTAGGAAGCCCCTTGCGCTATCTCAAGGGTTCCCTTCACAGCGTTTGTTCCCCTGAACGCCATCGAAGCGGAACCACAGCTCGCAGGTGCAGTCGGTGATGTTGTTGGCTTCGTACGCCAGCCGCATCTGGCCCTGGAACTGGGTGGCGCACACGGGGGTCGCGTCCAGGTGCACGCGGACCTGATCGAGCAGGCACTCATTCGTCCCGTCAACGGTGGTGCTCACGTTGGCCACGCTGCCGTCGGCGGTGAACGCCTCGCCGTCCTCCAGGACGTAGCCCTCCAGCTGCATGTTCTGCACGCCGAAGTCCGCGCGCACCACGCGCCCCGCGATCTGGAGGTTCAGCTGGAGCTTCCCCTGGAACTGGTCCAGCAGGTCACAGTCGTCGCGCAGCGTCTCCGTGGGGATGAGCTCGTACTCGCCCTGGTTCTGGACGTAGGGCAGGCAGCCCGTCAGGGTGGCGGCCAGGGCGGCGGTGAGGCTGAGACGTCGCAGGGTAGACACGGCACGCACCATCCCCCACGGGAGGCATCCGGAACGGGCGCTCGGCAGGGGGCTTTGGGTAGAGTGCGACGCCATGCCTGAATACCGCAACCCCAAACCCACCGTGGACTGCATCATCGAGTTGTCCGGCGAGCGCATCGTGCTCATCCGCCGCGCGAACCCGCCGGTGGGCTGGGCGCTGCCGGGGGGCTTCGTGGACGAGGGCGAGCCGCTGGAGAAGGCGGCCATCCGCGAGGCCAAGGAGGAGACGGGGCTGGACGTGCTCTTGACGGAGCAGTTCTTCACCTATTCGGATCCGTCCCGCGACCCGCGCCTGCACACGATTTCGACGGTGTTCATCGCGCAGGCGACGGGTGAGCCGGTGGGCGCGGACGACGCGGCGGAGGCGAAGACGTTCACCGTGGACGCGCTGCCCAAGGACCTGTGCTTCGACCACGGCACCATCCTGTCCGACTACCTGACGTACAAGCGCACCGGGAAGCGCCGCAAGCTGTAGGGCGGATCACGGATGCACTACCTGTTCGTCCTCCTGGCGCTCGGAGCGCTGCTCATCGTCCATGAGCTGGGGCACCTGGTGGCCGCGCGCCTGTTGGGCGTGCGGGTGCCGCGCTTCACCGTGGGCTTTGGACCGCCGCTCCTGTCGTTCCGCCTGGGCGGGACGCAGTTCGTGCTGGGCGCGGTGCCGCTGGGCGCGTCCGCGAACCTGCAGGGGATGAACCCGCACCGCTCCGCGGAGGAGGACACGTCCGGGTTCGGCACGCTGGGGCCGCTCAAGCGGATGGCCATCATCCTCGCGGGGCCGCTGGCGAACTACGCCGTGGCGCTGGGGCTCCTGTTCGCGCTGTATTCCTCCGGCACGCACGTGGTGGTGCCGCTGACGGTGGGCACGGTGGTGCCGGGTTCGGAGGCGGCGCGGGCGCAGCTGTTGCCCGGTGACAAGCTGGTGGCCGTGGGCGGCAAGCCGCTGGAGAGCTGGTCGGACTTCGTCACGCGCGTGGCGGACGGCGTGGGTGCACCGCTGGAGCTGTCGGTGGACCGGCACGGCGAGCCGCGCACGGTGACGGTGCGGCCCCGGGCGGACGAGCGCGGCGCGGGGCGCATCGGCGTGAGCCAGCAGTACGTGTTCCGCACGCACGCACCCGGCGAGGCCTTCACGCAGTCGCTGGTGCACACCGGGCGCGTGGCGTCCGAGACGGTCTCCACGCTGCTGGCGCTGGTGCGCGGGCCCCAGGTCGCGGGCAAGGCCGGGCCGGGCGCGCTGATGCGCCAGGAGTCCTCCGACGTCGCGTCGTCCACCGCGTCCGGCGCGGATGCGCTGGTGCGCGCGCTGGTGGCGGCCTCCGTGGCGCTGGCGATGCTGACGCTGGTGCCGGTGCCGGGGCTGGATGGCGGCCGGGTGCTGCTGCTCGCCATCGAGGCGGTGAGCGGACGGCGGATTCCTCCGCGCGTGGAGACCGTGGCGCAGACGGCCGGGTTCCTCTTCCTGTCCATTGGCATCGTGGCCACGGCGGGCGCGGAGATCGTCCGCGCGCTGCCCTCGCCCCAGGCGCCTGTCGCCATGCCGCCCGCCGCCGCGACGCCGCCCGCCGAAGCCGACGCGGGCACCCCGCGCGTCGTGACGCCCGCGCTTCCCTGAGGCGTCCGCCCGCCTGCTCCCCCGTCATCCGCGCGGGAAGAGGAGCCCCTGTTGGATGGCAGGCGCTGCACGCTTGCGCCCAACCTCGTTGATTGCACGGCCGCGTGCGCGCCAATAGAAGCGAAGGCTTTCCCCCACTTCGCGCACCTCGAGCTCCGAATGCCCCAGCCCCTGCCCCCCGCCATTTCCCCTTCCGAGGAGCGACACTTCGCGGGCGGCGGCGAGATGGGTGAGCTGGTGCGCGCGCTGGACTGGTCCAGGACGCCGCTGGGTCCCTCCAGCGAGTGGCCCATCAGCCTCAAGACGATGGTGGGCGTCGTCCTGCACAACCGGTTCCCCATGCTGATGTGGTGGGGCCCGGAGATGATCCAGCTCTACAACGACGCGTACCGCCCGGTGCTCGGCCTGAAGCACCCCGGCTCCATGGGTGCGCCGGGCGAGAAGGTCTGGTCGGAAATCTGGGACGTGGTCGGCCCCATGGCCCGAGGCGTGCTCAACGGTGGGCCCGCCACCTGGAGCGAGAACCTGGCGCTGTTCCTCAACAGCCGGGGCTTCGTCGAGGAGACGTTCCACACGTTCTCGTACAGCCCCATCCCCGACGAACAGGGCAGCGTGGGCGGCGTGCTCGTCACCGTGCGCGAGACGACGCAGGAGGTGCAGCACGACCGGCAGCTGCGCATGCTGCGCGACCTGGCGGCGCGCTCCGCCGACGCGAAGTCCCCGGAGCAGGCGTGCCAGGCCAGCCTGGACGTGCTCTCCGGCAACGACCTGGACCTGCCGTTCTGCCTGCTCTACCTGCTGGACGCGAAGGGCACCGCCGCGCAGCTCGCGGGCGGCACCCAGCTGCCCGACGCCGTCCTGGCCGCGCTGCCCGTGCAGCAGTCCCTCCTGGCCGGGTCCAGCGCCGACTGGCCCTTCGCCGAGGCCGCGCGCACCGGTGAGGCCGTCGTCGTGAAGGACCTGGGGCAGCGCCTGTCCGCCCTGCCCGCGGGCCGGTGGAACACGCCGCCGCCGCTCGCCGTGGTGCGCGCCCTGACGCGGCCCGGCCAGTCGCGGCCGTCCGGCTTCCTCGTGGGCGGCGTCAGTCCCCGCCGGCTGCTGGACGCGGCCTACCACGCCTTCTTCCAGGCCACCGCCGAGCAGGTCGCCGCGTCGGTGGCCAACGCGCGCGCCTATCAGGAAGAGCGCCAGCGCGCGGAGGAGCTGGCCGCGCTGGACCGCGCGAAGACGGCCTTCTTCAGCAACATCAGCCACGAGCTGCGCACGCCGCTCACGCTGCTGCTGGGCCCCACCGAGGACGCGCTCGCCAGCCCCGAGCGCGCGCTCCAGGGCGAAGCGCTGGAGACGGTGCACCGCAACGCCGTGCGCCTGCGCAAGCTGGTCAACACACTGCTGGACTTCGCGCGCATCGAGGCCGGGCGCGTGCGCGCCACCTATGAGCCCACCGACCTGGCCGCCCTCACCGCCGGGCTCGCCAGCGCGTTCCGCTCCGCCATCGAGCGCGCGGGGCTGGTGCTGGACGTGGACTGCCCGCCCCTGCCGGAGCCGGCCTGGGTGGACCACGAGATGTGGGAGAAGATCGTCCTCAACCTCGTCTCCAATGCGCTGAAGTTCACCTTCACCGGCGCCATCACCGTGGCGCAGGCGCTGAAGGACGGGCACATCGAGCTGCGCGTCACCGACACGGGCACCGGCATCCCCTCGCACGAACTGCCCCGCCTCTTCGAGCGCTTCCACCGCGTCCACGGCGCCCGCGCGCGCTCGCACGAGGGCTCCGGCATTGGCCTGGCGCTGGTGCACGAGCTGGTGCGGCTGCACGGCGGCACCCTGAATGTCCAGAGCGAGCTGGACCGCGGCACCACCTTCACGGTGCGCATCCCCACGGGCTTCGCGCACCTGCCGGCGGAGCACGTGACGTCCGCCAGGAGCCAGCGCACGCAGCCCGCGGGCGCGGACCCCTACGTGCGCGACGCGCTGGGCTGGCTGACGGAGGCGCCGCCCGCGCCGGAGGACGGGCGCGAGGAGCCCGCGTCCATCGACCCGGCCGTGCTGGGCCTGGAGCGCGGGCGCGTGCTGCTGGCGGACGACAACGCGGACATGCGCGAGTACGTGGGCCGGCTCCTGGGGGCCCACTGGACGGTGGAGGCGGTGGCGGACGGAGAGGCCGCGCTCCAGGCCGCGCTCGCCCGGCCCCCGGACCTCATCCTGTCCGACGTGATGATGCCCCGGCTGGACGGCTTCGCGCTGTTGCAGGCCCTGCGCGCCGACGAGCGCACCCGCACGGTGCCCGTCATCCTGCTGTCCGCCCGCGCGGGCGAGGAGGCCCAGGAGGAGGGCCTTGCCGCGGGCGCGGACGACTACCTGGTGAAGCCCTTCTCCACGCGCGACCTGCTCGCGCGCGTCACCGCGCAGCTGACGCGCTCCCGCCTGCGCAAGCTGGAGGCCGCGCACGGGGAGCGCCTGGCGCGCATCTTCCAGCACGCGCCCGTGGGCATCGCCATCCTGCGCGGCCTGGAGCACGTCTTCGAGTTCGCCAACGAGAACTACCTGAAGCTGATTGCCCACCGCGACGTGAAGGGCAAGAGCATCCGCGAGGCCCTGCCGGACCTGGCCGACCAGGGCATCTACGAGCTGCTGGACGGCGTCCACGCCACGGGCGAGCCGTACATCGGCCGCTCCCTGCGCGTCGTCTTCAACGACGGCCCCCACCAGTCCACGCGCGAGGTGTTCCACGACTTCGTCTACCAGCCCATGAGCGACGCGAAGGGCCAGGTGGAGTCCATCATCGTCGTCGCCTTCGACGTGACGGAGCTGGCCACCGCGCGCCGCGAGGCGGAGTCCGCCAACCGCGCCAAGGACGAGTTCCTCGCGATGCTCGGCCACGAGCTGCGCAACCCCCTGGCCCCCATCCTCACCGCGCTCCAGCTGATGCGCCTGAGGGGCGACACCGCCGCGGAGCGCGAGCGCACGCTCATTGAACGGCAGGTGACGCACCTGGTGCGCATGGTGGACGACCTGCTGGACGTCAGCCGCGTCACCCGGGGCAAGGTCACCCTCAAGCGCGAGCGCATCACGCTCACGGACGTGGTGGCCAAGGCCATCGAGCAGACGAGCAGCCTCATCGACCAGCGCCAGCACATGCTGGAGGTGGACCTGCCCGACCGGGGCATGGACCTGAGCGGCGACCCCACGCGCCTGGCGCAGGTCTTCGCCAACCTGCTCACCAACGCGGCCAAGTACACGGAGCCGGGCGGCTTCCTGGCCGTGACGGGCACGCGCGAGGGCCGGGAGCTGGTCCTCAGCGTGCGCGACACCGGCGTGGGCATCGCGCCGGAGATGCTGCCGCGCGTGTTCGACCTCTTCGTGCAGGAGCACCAGGCCCTGGACCGCTCCCAGGGCGGACTGGGGCTGGGGCTCGCCATCGCGAAGAGCCTGGTGACGCTGCACGAGGGCGCCATCAGCGCGCACAGCGCCGGCCGGGGCCGCGGCAGCACCTTCACCGTGCGCCTGCCCGCGCTGGAGGCGGAAGCCCCGGCCGCGCTGCCCACGCCGCAGCCCGGCACGCTCGCCGTCCCGGAGCCCACGTCCGTGAGCGCGCGCGTGCTCATCGTGGACGACAACCGGGACGCGGCGGACGTGCTCTCCGAGTCCCTGGAGTTCCTGGGCTGCACGACGCGCGTGGCCTACGACGGCCCCACCGGCCTCGAGGCGGCGAAGGAGTTCGGCCCCGAAATCGCGCTCCTGGACATCGGCCTGCCGGTGATGGACGGCTACGAGCTGGCCCGGCGGCTGCGCCAGCAGGAGGAGCCCCGCGCCCTCAAGCTGGTGGCGGTGACGGGCTACGGCCAGGAGTCCGACCGCCAGCGCTCCAAGGCCGCGGGCTTCGACGCGCACCTGGTGAAGCCGCTGCACTTCGAGACGCTGGAGTCGCTGCTCAAGGACCTGACGAGCGCCTGAGGGGCAGGCCGCCCGTCGTCCAGGGGACGTCCGGCCCACGAAGCGAAGGCCGGGCGGCCGCGAAGGCCTTATGCTCCGGCCCCACATGCCCACGCCTTCCACGCCCTCCGCCTCCGTGGCGGACGGTGGACTCTTCTGCGAGCTGTACTGGGGCACCTCCCTGGCGGAGGCCTGGAGCTATGGCCCCGAGTTGGGCCAGGTCCACGCCGCGCCCGACGAGACGGCCCCCCTGCCCCTCTACGGCTTCACGCTGCCGGAGGAGCCCTTCCTCCTGGCCGAGCGCACCGCGAAGGGCTGGCGCATCCACGTGCCGCCGTCCGCGCGCGTGGAGAAGAGCCTCAAGGGCCATGACTTCCACCCGGTGGGCCCGGAGGAGCTGACGGGCGCGCCGGGCCGCACCGCCGTGGAGCTGCACGAGGGCATGACGCTGCGGCTGGTGGAGGGCGAGCTGCGCCTGCTGGTGCAGCCGTCCGTGGTGAAGGAGCGCGCGGGCCGCTTCCGCGTGCGGGACGTGGCGTGGATCATCACCGTGGCCATCCTCTTCCTGAGCGCGCCCGTCGCCTTCCTCGCCATGGGGCCGGACCCGGCGCGCATGGCCGCGAACAACGCGCGCGCGCTGCAGGTGGCGCACGACAAGGAGGAGGCGCGGCGCAAGGCGATGGGGCTGGATCAGCCGCTCAAGCCGCTGACGGAGTCCGAGCGCGCCAGCCAGCAGCAGGACGGCGGCGCGCGCGTCACCGTCCCCGCGAGCTTCGGCGTGCGCTAGGTCAGGGCGAGGTCAGGGCCCAAGGCCCACCCAGACCTCGCCGTCCTCGAAGAACTCCTTCTTCCAGATGGGCACGTCCTGCTTGAGCCGCTCGATGGCGTACTCACAGCCCCGGAAGGCCTCCTGGCGGTGCGCGGAGGCCGCGGCGATGACGACGGCCAGCTCCCCCGGCACCAGCGTCCCCACGCGGTGCATGATGGCCAGCCGCGTGCCCGGCCACGCGCGGGCCACCTCGCCGCCAATCTCCGCGAGCTTCGCTTCCGCCATGGGCGCGTAGGCCTCGTACTCCAGCCGCAGCACGCGCCGGCCCTTCGTGTGGTCGCGCACGGCGCCGGAGAACGTCACCAGCCCGCCAGCGCCGGGTGACGCCACCGCGTCCACGACGTCCGACAGCTGGAGCGGCCGGCCCACCACGAGGAAGAGGCCCGGAGACCCGCCCGCCACGGGCGGAATCAGCGCCAGCTCCGCGTCCGGCGCCACCGGCGAGTCCAGCTGGACGAACTGCTGCTGCACCGCCACGCGCAGGTGCGGCAAGAGCGGCGCCAGCGGCGGATGTTTCGCGGCGAGCAGCGCCAGCACGTCCGAGACGCGGGCCCCGGGTGGCACGTCCAGCGACTCACGGGACAGGCCCGCGCGCTCGCGGGCGGCGGCGAAGTACAGCACGGTGACGGCCATGGCGCGCCTCCTGGTGTGTGCGGCCCCTAGCGCTCGCGCAGCACGACGCGGCCCTGGAGCCGGCCGCCGCCTTCCGCGGGGGCGAAGTCGAGGAACCCGTATTCGAAGGGGGTGAACCGCTCCAGGAACGCCGTGACGAAGACCTGGCTCGCCAGCAGCTCCGTCGAGCCCACCCCCGGCACCGAGCGCACGCTGGCGAGGTCCGCGCGCAGCCGCCCCATGTCCACCATCAGCGACAGGTGGCCCGGCCCGAACGCCTCCGCGCCGAAGCGCGTGCGCAGCGTCGCGCCCACGTCCCCCGTCTCGCGGCGGGTGAGCACCTCGCCGGCCTCCAGCGTGGCGCGCTCCGGGGTGAGCGTGAGCGACACCGGCTGCTCCAACAGCCGCGTGCGGAAGCGCGTGGTGTTGCCCTGCGCCTCCCTCTGGAAGACGAGCCCGTTGTCCTGCAGCTGCTTCTGGATGAGCTGGAGCACCGGCTGCTCGGACGCGAGCCCCGCCTCCATCACCACCGTGCCCTTGGGCGCGGGGCGCCGGTCCCGGATGAAGCTCTGGAAGAAGGCCGCCGCGTCGAAGTAGACGAGCATCGCCACGTCGCCGCGCAGCGCCTTCAGGAGCGGCTCCGCGTCCAGCCCCTGCGAGCGCCAGCGCTCCAGCGTCCGCTGCCGCCGGGGCGACTCCGGCGAGCCGAACACCAGCCGCGCCAGCTCCTCCGGAGGCACCGACAGCTGCGCCGCCGCCATCGGCCCCACCGCCGCGCGCCCCAGCAGCTGCGACGCCGGCCCCCGCGCGCCGCCCAGGAGCGGCCGGGACGAGGACAGGAAGCCGTCCAGCTCCGCCTGATCCGCCTGCACCGCGAGCGCGCCGAAGAAGCCGCGCACCGGCATGTCCTCCTTCTCCGCCTCCGGCACCGGCGGCGCGGAGAAGAGGAACACGCTGCCGTCGCGCACCTTGCCGCGCAGCTCTTCAAGCAGCGCGTTCTCGGAGAGGCCCGGCCCGGACAGCGCCTCCACCTTGCGGCGCACCTGCTCCACGTCCGGGGACTCCACCACCGCCAGCGCCTTCACCGTCTCCCCGGGCTCCGGCGCGTCCGGTGAGTCCGGCACCGCGAGGTACACGTAGCCCCGGTCCGCGAAGAGCAGCATGGCGTTGCCGCCGTCCACCGGCTCCACGCGCGCGCTGCCGTCCTCGCGGGGCAGCACCTGGTGGCCGGCATCCCGCAGCTCGCGCGCCACGGCCGCGAGCGCCGCCCGCGAGTCCGTCACGCCCAGGAGCGCCACCACGCCGTCGAAGTCCGGCAGGATGAAGAAGCCGAAGCCCTCCTCCGGGTCCACCTCCGAGGGACCGCTGCCCAGGCTGCGCAGCAGCAGCGGCAGGAGCGGCGTGTCCGCCAGCGTCCGGCGCGCGTTGCCCCGGCCCACCAGCCGCTCGTAGAAGTCCACCAGCCCCTCCACGTTGCCGCGCAGGCGGGGCACGTAGAGCACCGTCTGGGCGTCGGAGGGCACCGCGCGCAAGACCGGGCGCGGCACCACGGTGAGCACCACCCGGGCCAGCTCCTGGTCCTTGTCCAGCGCCCGCACCGTGTAGCGGCCCGCGGTGGAGAAGGCGTGGCGCACGCCCGGCGCCGTCTGGGGCGGCGTGCCGTCACCGAAGTCCCAGGTGACGGCGGGCGCCTTGGGCGCGGAGGAGCCGAAGGCCTCCGGCACCCCCGCCTCCAGCGTGCGCTCCGGCCCCAGGTCCGGCTTCAGGTTGCGGCAGCCGGTGCCCCCCAGGCCCACGACGGCCAGGAGGAGGAGCAGCGGAAGCGGAGGAAGGGGCGCGCGGGGACGGGAGGCCATGGGCCTTTCGGTTAGTAGTCCAACGCCAGACCGAACATCCAGCGCCGGCTGCCCAGGTTCAGGCCCTTGCCGCCGAAGTTGTTCACATCCGCATGCGTGTACTCGGCGAAGAGGTACGAGTGGTTCACGCCCAGGTCCGAGTCGAAGTCGCGCGCGAAGCGCGGCTCCAGCACGTCCAGGAGGAACGACACGCCGGCGGTGCCCCCCCAGCCCCACTTGCCGCCGCTGGCCTTGCTGCCCTCGACGACCTCCGTGGCGCTGCCCTTGGTCATCCACCACGGCGAGTAGATGAGCCCCAGCTTGGCGTACGGCACCAGCGGGATGCCCCAGCGGAAGGCCGCGTAGTCGAACTTGTAGAAGGCGTTGAGCTGGATGGGCAGCACCTTCAGCGCCGCCTTGTCCGCCGCCGTCGAGCCGTCGTCCAGCTTCGCGTCCGCGTACTTCTCCGCGTAGCCCACGCCCAGGCCCAGGCCCGCCGTGCCGATGCCCTGGTAGAAGAAGCGCTGGAGCTCGCCCTCGATGAGCAGCAGCGACGCGTCACCGAAGGTGTCCTTGTACGGCGTCGCGCCCTTGTCCTGGAGGGCCTTCTCCGAGTCGATGCGCGGCTTGTAGCCGCCGCCACGGAAGATGACCGCGCCCGTGCGCGGAGAGCGCGTGGGGATGGTCACCTCCTGCGCCACCGCCGGTACCGCCAAGAGAAGCGCCGCGACTCCCAGGCCCACAGCCCTGCTGCTCATGACACCTTCCTCCGAGACGACAACCAGATGCCCAGCGCGGCCAGCACCGCGCCACCCGCGATACCACCGCCGGTCGCGGCACACCCGCCGCGCTCCTCGCCGCCACCCTCCACATACGCATCGAACAAACCATTGCTCTTCACGGGCGTCGCATCCACCGAGGCGGACGCGGGGCTCTCATTGCCCGCGGCGTCCCGGATGATGGCCTGGAGCCGGTACGTCACGCCATTCGTAAGGCCGGTGATGACGACGTTCCCCTCGCCGGACGCCTTGTCGACGCGCGTCACCGGACCCGCGGTGCCTTCCAACGCCAGCGACCCCACCAGCCCCGCCCCGCCATCGTCCGTGCCCGCGTCCAGGTCCATGCCCGCGTCCACGTCCGAGCCCGCGTCGGCGTCCGTGCCGGCGTCGGTGTCCGTGCCCGCGTCGGAGCCCGCCGTGGCCACCATCGCCACCTCCACGATGACGGTGGAGTTCGACTCCGCGCCATCCACCTGCACCGACAGCGCCGAGTCCCGGGCAATCACCTTGCCGATGCTGGGCGTTGCGGGCGGCTGCGGGTCGAACTTCACCACGTAGGGGGGCACGCCCACGTTGGAGAAGGTCTCCTGGCAATCCAGCCCCAGGCTGCCGCCCACCCGCCGCGCGGACGCGCACAGCTTGAAGGAGATCTCCGTGTCCTGGGTGTCGCACGTCGCCGCGGTGCCCGCGTCCGCGCCGGTACCGCGCGCGGCGAGCACCTGCGCCACGCTGAAGCTCACGGCGCCGTTCAGCACGGAGCTGGACGGGTCCAGGGTCTCCAGGACCAGGTCCGTGGCCGCGGGCCGCGTGCCGCAGGTCCCCTGGGTCACGTAGATGTAGAGCGGGTCCTCGCAGGAGCTCCCGGTGCGCTGCCAGTTGAAGCGGCGCGGCTGGCCACACTCACTCTTGGGCACCGTGACGGTGTTGTTCGTGGCGGTGGAAGAGCTCGTGAACGTCACCTGTGGCCCCGTCTGGGCCACGGCCGTGGACGCGAAGAGCAGGAGGCCAATGAAGGGAAGGCGCATGGATGGGAGGGAGGCTAGCAAGGGCGGGGCCACCCTCAAGCCCCGTCCGGACGGCCTGTTCCCAAGGAAAACCCCCGGTTCTGGCGCCTTCGCGCGCCAAACAGGCAAGGTGCCTCCGGGGGCTTTGCCAAATTGTCAGGCGGGGCGTTCCGCCAGCTTGAGGCCCGCCTCCACCAGGTGGGCGGCGGCGCGGCCGGCGTTGTCCACGGAGGCGAAGAGGGTCACCCACTCCGGGGCCTGGGGGAAGGCGCGAACGCGGCCCACGTGGACGGCGGGGTCGCTCATCACCAGCATGGGCATGGGGTAGATGCGCTCGCCGGGGGCATCCAGCACCTTGAGGGACGGGGACGTCTTCAGGGCGGCGCGCACCTGCTCCACGGGGCCCGGCTTCTTCAGCTGCACGTTCACGGTGAGGCCGTGGCCGTGGAAGGTGGGCACCTGCACGGCGGTGCCGGCCAGGACGGGCGTCTCCCCCAGGGCGGCGAAGAGGCGCGCGGCCTCCAGCGTCCAGCCGCCCTCCTCTTCCGTCCACGGGCTGTTCACCATGAAGCCGCCCACCTGGGGCACCAGGTTGAAGCCCACGCGGTGCGGGAACGCCTGCGGCTCCGGCTCGCGGCCGGACAGCAGGTCCGCGGTCTGCTTCTCCAGTTCGGTGATGCCGCGCACGCCCGCGCTGGAGGCGCCCATCAGCGCCGTCACCTGCGCGCGCACCACGCCGAACGCGCGGCGCAGCGGCTCCACCAGGTGCACGGCGGAGCTGGTGACGATGCCCGGCAGGCTCACCACGCGGCCCTTGAAGCTGAAGCCCGGCCCCAGGGCCTCCGTGTTGAAGCCCGGGAGGATGAGCGGCACGTTGCCGTCGCCGCGGAAGGCGCTGCTCGCGTCCACCACCCACGCGCCCGCGGACTGCGCGGCCGGCGCCAGCGTGCGGGAGGCCTCCGCGGGCGTGGCCAGCAGCACGACGTGGATGCCCCGGAAGGCGTCCGCGGAGGCCCGCTCCACCTCCAGCGTGTCCTCGCCGTACTCCACCTCCAGGCCCTTGGAGCGCTCCGAGCCGAAGGCCTGCACCTGCTCCACCGGCACGTCGCGCGCGTACAGGTTCGCCAGCACCTCACGGCCCACCACGCCCGTGGCGCCCACCACGGCAATCCGAAGGTTCTCTCTCATGACGCGCTCCTTTACGTCAGCGCCCCCGCCCATGCGAGCCCGACGAAGCGCCCTTCGGGTGGAGGCGTCAGTCTTCCTTCAGCCGCGCCGTGGGCGCGGGGCCCGGCAGCGGCGGGAACTTCGGGTTGCGCTCCGGTTCGGAGGCGCGGACGTAATGCGGCTCCAGGGCGAACAGGGCCTCCCGCGAGTAAGCCTCCGGAAGCCGCGCCAGGCGCCCCACCTCCACCGCGGACGGGAAGGCCGGGCCGGACAGCAGCCGGTGCGGCGCGACGCCGTGCTTCTCCAGCGCCTGGCGGTAGTCCGCGAGCGCCGGCCCCAGCGCCACGGCCGTGGGCTCGGCGGCCATGCGCTGAGCGACCTCCTCCGGCGACATGGCCGTCTCCGGCTCCAGCGCCTCCACGGTGTGCCCCACGCGGCGGTAGGCGCCCAGGTACAGGTCGTCCTTGCGCGCCACCGCGAGGCAGAAGAGCGGCACGCCCTCCGGCCCCTCCAGCGCCACCGCCGCCAGCGACGACGCGCCGGCCACCTTGAGCCCCGTGGCGTACGCGAGCGCCTTCACCGTGGCCAGGCCGATGCGCAGGCCCGTGAAGGACCCCGGCCCCAGGCCCACCGCCAGCCCCTCCAAATCCTTCAGCTTCACGCCGTGGCGCTGGAGCAGGTCCCCGACGACGCCGGGCAGCACCTCGCTCTGCTTGTCCGGCGGAGGAACCACGACGTGCTCCACCGCGCGCACGTCCGTCCCCTGGCGTTCCACCAGGGCGAGCGACAGCGTCAGCGTGGAGGTGTCCAGCGCGAGCAACACAGGCGACATCCCTTCTTTTCGTTCGAATCGCTTCAGGCCACAGCGGCCCAGAACTCCACCGGCACCTGCGACACGCGGTCGCTGGCGCACCGGTACAGCCGCACACGCGCCAGGCCCTTGTCCAGCATGTCCAGCTTCTTCGCCGCGGCCTTCGACAGGTCGATGATGCGCCCGTCCACGAAGGGGCCGCGGTCGTTGACGCGCACCTCCACCTCGCGGCCGTTCTCCATGTTCATCACCTTCACGCACGACCCGAAGCGCGCCGTGCGGTGCGCCGCGGTGAGGGCGTTCTGGTTGAACTTCTCCCCGCTGGCGGTGGGCCGGCCGTGGAGGCCCGGGCCGTAGAAGGACGCGAGGCCCTCCCCCAGGTAGTTGCGCGGCATCTTCTCCCGGCGCGTCACCTTCGTGCCTTCGTCACCGGAAGAGGTCTCCGGCGGCTGGGGCTTGGCGGCGCGCTGCGCGCAGCCGGTGAACAAGCCCATCCCCAGGAAAAGGAGCGCGGTCCGTCCTCGCATCATCACCTCGCTAGCGGGTCACGTCGTTGGTCACGGCCAGCAGCATCAGCAGGATGAGGAGCGCCAGGCCCACCATGTTCGCCACCTCGCGCACGCGCACGGGGATGGGGCGGCGGCGGATGCCCTCCCACGCCGCGGACAAGAGGTGGAAGCCGTCCAGCACCGGGATGGGCAGGAGGTTCATCACGCCCAGGTTGATGGAGATGATGGCCATCAGGTTGAGGAAGCTGTCCAGGCCCTGCTCGGCGCTCTTGGCGGCCAGCTGGTACATCATGATGGGGCCGCCAATCGTGCTGGGCGACACCTTGCCCACGAACAGCCCGCCCAGCACCTGCACCATCTGTCCGACAATCTTCGGGACGATGAGCGCGGCCTCCTTGAAGGCGGCGGCCGGCCCCAGGTCGATGGTCACCTTCTCCACCGGCGGGATGTCCGCGCTGGTGAAGCTCCACGGGCGCACGCCGAACACCAGCGGGGCGCTCGTCTGACCGTAGTCGTCGCGCGTCTTGAGCGGCGCCTGCGCCAGCTTCTCCGTGCGCTCGCCCTTTTCCCCGCGCCACGTCAGCGTGAAGGGCTGGGCCTGCAGGCCGTTGAGCACCGTGGCCAGCTTGTTGAAGGACTTCAGCGGCGTGCCGTTGATGGCCACGATGCGGTCGCCCGGGACGATGCCGGCGCTCTCCGCCACGCTGCCCGCGGCCACGCTCGCCACGTAGAGGTCCGCGGCCTCCGCGCCCAGCGCCGCCGCGCCCTCACCCGGCTGACGCGGCAGGGACACCTCCACGACCTCCGGGAGCCGGCCGGTGACGGCGCCCACGCCCACGGGGGCCAGGCGCGCCACGCTCAGCTTCATGGGGGTGCCTTCGGGGACCTTGGCGACCTCGCGGAAGAGCGCGGCCTCGTCCTGCACGTGCACGCCGTTGACGGACAGCACGCGGTCAAAGCTCTGGAGGCCCGAGGCTGCCGCGGGGGACGTGGCCGGCACGCCCACCACCGGCGGCTGCGGGTAGGGGCTCACGCCAATCATCCCGCGCTCGACGGTGTCCACCGGGGACACCTCCGAGCTCTTCTCCGGCGTCACCTCCACCACGCGCTGCTGCCCTTCGCGCTCCAGCGTGATGGGCACGGGGCGGTTGAACTTGCCCACGAACGCGTCGCGCATGTCGTCGAAGGTGCGGACCGGCTCGCCCTCCACGGACAGGATGCGGTCCCCGGGGCGGATGCCCGCGGCGGCGGCGGCCATGTCCGGCGACACCATGCCCACGCGCGTGGACAGCGTCTCCTGGGGGCCCAGGAAGACGAAGAAGTAGACGAAGATGGGGAACAGCAGGTTGAAGGCCGGGCCCGCCAGGACGATCAGCCCGCGCTTCCAGGGCGGCTGGGCCAGGAAGCCGCGCGCGGCCTCTTCCGGCGGGAGCTCCTCGTGGGGGAGGTCCCCGGCCATCTTCACGAAGCCGCCCAGGGGCAGCAGGGCCACCTGGTACTCCGTCTCGCCCTTGGTGAAGCCGATGAGCTTCGGTCCGAACCCGATGGAGAACTTGAGGACCTTCACCCCGCAGGCCTTGGCCACGAGGAAGTGGCCAAGCTCATGCACCGTGACGAGCACGCCCAAGAGGAGGATGAAGAACCCGAGGTTCTGGAGCATGGGCCGAAGAGTAATCGCGCCCCCCGGGAGGGACAACGCACAACGCAGGGTGCAGGCCAGCCGAGCAGGCGCGAAATCAGGCACTTACGGCAGCAGGTGCCTCACGAACTGCACATAGACGAACACCAGGGGCGCGTTGAAGATGAGCGCGTCGATGCGATCCAGCACGCCGCCGTGTCCGGGAATGAGCTTTCCGGAGTCCTTCACGCCGTAGGCGCGCTTGAGCATGGACTCGCACAGGTCGCCGACAGGGCCCAGCAGTCCGCCCAGGATGCCCAGCACCACACAGTCCCAGACGGTGAAGGTGGGGAAGAAGCCGAGCTTGGCGATGAACATGCCCAGCACGGAGCCCACCATGCCGCCGAAGAAGCCCTCCCACGTCTTGTTCGGGCTGACCGCGGGGTAGAGCTTGTGCTTCCCGAGGAAGCGGCCGGCGAAGTACGCCAGCGTGTCGTTGGCCCAGGTGATGGTGAGCGCGCAGATGACCCACGCGTGCCCTTCCGGCAGGAGGCGCAGCGCGGACAGCGCGGTGAGGCCGATGGAGCCGTAGAGAAAGCCGGTGACGAGGTGCGCGGCCCGGGTGGGGGCCTCCGCGAGCACGCCCCGGAACAGGTTGTAGATCCACGCGAAGAAGAAGAAGACGGACGTCAGCCAGAAGGCCGCCTCGCCGGTGCGCGCGGCGTCCCTCAAGGGGAGCAGCGGCATCACGAAGGCGAAGGCCATGCCCACCCAGGCGGCGGCGCCCAGGCGCTTCTGGGTGATGAGGTAGTACTCCCCGGCGCACACGGCCGCGGCGGCGCCCAGGAGGATGGCGCTGTAGTACCCGCCCAGGAACAGGAGCAGGAGCACCAGCGGCAGGAGGGTGACGCCTGTGACAACGCGGATGAGGAGGTTCTTGTTCTTCTCGTTCACGCCTTGGCCCGCTGGGGGGTGTCGTCCCGGTTGACCTGGGCGGACGTCAGACCGAAGCGCCTTTCGCGGCCCTGGAACTGCGACAGGCAGCGCAGGAACTCTTCGGTGCGGAAGTCGGGCCACAGGGCGTCGGTGAAGCACAGCTCGGCGTACGCCAGTTGCCAGAGCAGGAAGTTGGAGATGCGCTGCTCGCCGCTGGTGCGGACGATGAGGTCCACCGGCGGCAGCCCGGCGGTCCACAGGCGCGACTCCAGGTCATCGGCGTCCAGGTGCGCGGGGTCCAGCTCGCCGCGGGCCGCCGCCTGCGCCAGGTCGCGCGCGGCGCGCAGCAGCTCCTCGCGGCCGCCGTAGGAGAGCGCCAGGGTGAGCACCATGCCCGTGTTGTGGGCGGAGTCGGCGCGCAGGCGCTCCAGGGGCTCGCGGACGTAGCGCGGCAGCTTGTCCACCTCGCCAATGGCGTTGAGGCGGATGCCGTTGTCGAGGATCTCCGCGCGCTCGGACTCCAGGTACTCGCGCAGCAGGTCCATCAGGCCGGCGACCTCTTCCGGCGGGCGGGCCCAGTTCTGGGAGGAGAAGGCGTAGAGGGTGAGGGCCTGGACGCCCACGCGGCGCGCGGTGCGGGTGACTTCCCGGACGCTGACGCTGCCCTCGCGGTGGCCTTCCAGCCGGGGCTGGCCGCGAAGCTCCGCCCAGCGGCCGTTGCCGTCCATGATGATGCCCACGTGGCGCGGGAGCGGCCGGGCCTTGACCTGGGCCTCGAGGGCGGTGGGCAACACGGTAAGAGGGCGATCCATGAAGCCGCGCACCCTAGCGGCGGCGCCGCGTCGCGTCCACGGGCGCGTGGCCCCTCGGTCCCTCGCGGGTGTTGAGTGGTCGCCTGCTGGGGGTGAGCGGTTCGAGGGCCAACAGGAACCCGGTTAGAGTGGTCTTCCATGAAAACTCCTCATGGGTGGCCCTCGGTCCGGGTGCTCGGCGGGCTGCTTGGTTTCTGGGTGCTGGGGGTGGGTCCGGCCTTCGGGCAGGCGGCCGGGACGGCGGTGTCCCGGCCCGCGAACGCGTACTTCGACGCGGCGATGGCGGAGGCGGCCCGGCTGTACGAGGACCTGGAGTCCGAGCAGGCGCTGGCGGCGGTGACGCGGGCGAAGCGGCTGGCTCGGACGGAGGAGGAGCGCAGCCGGGCGGCCATCTATGAGGGCCTGGTGCTGGCGGACCTGGGGCGGCGTGAGGAAGCGCGGGCTTCGTTCCGGGCGGGGCTGGCGCTGGCTCCCGAGGCGAAGCTGCCGGCGAAGGTGTCTCCCAAGGTGGAGGGGGACTTCGAGTCGGTGCGGCAGGAGCTCGCGGCGGTGAAGAAGCCGGTGGATGCGCCGGTGCGGCCTCCGGTGGTGGAGGAGAAGCCGGTGGTGCTGGCTCCGCCTCAAGTCGCGGCGGTGCCGGCTCCAGGGGTGGATTTGAAGGCGGATGCCCGTGAGCGCGGGACGCGCCGTGTGCCGACGGTGTCGTGGGTGCTCCTGGGCACGGGGGTGGTGGCGGGCGGTGTGGGATCCATCCTCGGGCTCCAGTCGCGCGGCAACGTGGACTCCGCGCGCAATGCGGACCTGTCCGCCGATGTGAGCGGGCACCTGGACGACGCGCGGGGCCAGGCGGTCGTGGCGAACGTGCTGTTCGGCACGGCGCTGGCGGCGGCAGTGGGCGCGGTCACGACGTACTTGCTGAGCGGGGACTCCACCGTCGCGGAGGCGGGACGGTGAAGAACTGGCTCGTGGCGGCCGTGGCCTCGGGGTGCCTGGGCATTGGATGCTCCGTGCCGGAGACAACCCCATTCACGCTGGAGCGGTTCTGCCAAGGGGGCGGATCGCAGACGATGGAAGGACTCTTGCGTGTTGATCCCAGCGCCTGCGACCGTGGGCTGGAGCTGATCGTCCAGCCAAAGGGTTTCAATCCTGGCTGCATTCGCGTGGCGCTTTGGACGAAGGACGGCAGCGGGGCCGCGTCAACCGTGCTTCTGCGGGATCCTCAAACGAGCGGTGGGGCGGAGTTCCACGCGGTTGCCTTGTTGTCCGACGCAGTGCGAGCCGAACTCCGGCTCGAGGTGGATGCATTCGCACAGGACTGCGACACGGCGCCTTTCACAAGCCAGGCATTCATCGTCGCTCAACCTGAAAAGGGACAGATCGCGCAATCCCTTATCGAATTGTCTGCCCTTGATGCGGATGGAGACGGGTTTTTCTCCAAGGAAACTGGAGGCACCGACTGCGACGACTCCAACTTCTCAATCAAGGACAAAATCGCGTGGTATCCCGACATGGACGGGGATGGCTACGGAAGCAACTCCAACACCGTCCCTGTCGCCCGTGCGTGTAGCGGCCCCCGCCAGACCGCCAACAACAACAAGGATTGTAACGACAATGAACCCCTGGTCAGGCCCGGTCAGGCGGAAGTCCGCTGCGACGGACGGGATGACAATTGCGACGACCGCGTCGATGAGGCTTTCAATGTCGGGACCTTCTGCTGGTTGCCACAGGGGGAGTGGGGAGTGAGTGTCTGTGACCCGGTAAATCCGGCACGGGCCCTCTGTACCAGCCGATAGGAAACGCCCGTCACTCCGACGCGAGGTTGAGCTTGAAGACGTTGTCCTGCCCGGCCTTCACCTCGAAGGACTTGGTCACGTCCTTGCCCAGGTCGTAGTTCACGACGCGCACTTTATGCATGCCCTCCGTCGCATCCACGGCGGCGAAGGGCGTCTGCCCCAGGGGCTTGCCGTCCAGGTACACCAGGCCGAACGGACGGACGCGGAACTCCACCTTGAGCTTGGGCAGCTCACGGCGGGACGTGACCGCCGGCCGGCGAGTCGTCACGGGCTTCGTGGCGACCACCGGGGGCGGCTCAACCACCTGCACCTGCCCCGCATCCCGCGTCTCCTCGGGGGGCCCCGCATCGAGCGGCACCTCGGCCACGACGACTGGCGTGCCACTGTCCACCGTGACAGGCGCGGTCACCACCGGCACCTCGGGCTCGATGGGTGTCGCGGATCCGGCGTCGTGCTGGACGACCTGCGGAGACTCACCCCGGCCCAGGAGCGCCAGCCCACCCACGAGCCCTGCCATGCTCACCAGCACCACCGCTCCCGCCGCCATCTTCCGGCCAGCACGCGGTGTCGCCGCCTTGCCAGACTCCGAAACCTCCACCGGCTTGAACCACGTGGAGCGCTCGCCCCGGGCCGCGGGCAACAGACTTCCCGCCGACGGTGTCGCGGGATCCGTCGCCGCGGTCCCCGACGCCGTGACCGCGGGCGCCACCATCGACGCGTCCGAGGGCACCGGATCCCACGACGTGCCCACCCGGGCAGGCATGGGCGTCGTCACCGCCTCCACCCTGTCGGGCGGCTTCGGGACAGGCTCGGGCCGGACCAACTCCGCCGTCTCCCTCGCCTTCACGGGCGTGGACGCGGGTGTGGCCTCCACGCCCTCCATCACCTGCGCCACCAGCCGGGCAATCTGGTACGCGCCCACGGGCTCGCCCAGCGACAGCACGAAGCGCTCCAGGTCCGCCTGGAACGCCCGGCAGTCCGGATACCGCTGCTCCCGGTCCTTCGCGAGCGCCCGCTCCAGGATCCGCTGCATCGCCTCCGGCAGGTCCGGCCGGCGCTTCAGCGCGGGCACGAACGGCTCGAAGAGGATGGCCTGCATCATGCTCACGTCCGTCGTCGCGTCGAACGGACGCTTCCCGGTGAGCAGCTCGTAGAGCACGATGCCCAGCGCGTACACGTCCACGCGCCCGTCCATCGCCTTCGCCTGGAGCTGCTCCGGCGGCATGTACGCGATCTTCCCCTTCACCACCCCCGTCGCCGTGCGGTGGCTCTGCCCCGCCACCTTCGCGATGCCGAAGTCCACCACCTTCACCGCGCCCTGCCGCGACACCAGCACGTTCTCCGGAGAGATGTCCCGGTGCACCAGCCCCAGCGGCGCCCCCGTCTCCGGGTCCGTCAGCTCGTGCGCGAACGCCAGCCCCTCCGCCGCGGACGCCACCATCTTCGCGCACACCGCGGGCGACAGCGGCTGCTTCAGCTCCGTGGAGCGCTTGATCAGCCGGCGCAGCGTGGGCCCGTCGATGTACTCCATCGCCAGGAAGTAGCTGCCGTCCACCTCGCCGAAGTCGAAGATCTGCACCACGTTCGGGTGGTCCAGCCGGGCGGCCAGCTGCGCCTCGCCCAGGAACATCTCCACGAACGCCTCATCCTCCGCCAGGTGCGGCAGGATGCGCTTGAGCACCAGCGTCTTCTCGAACCCACGGGGTCCCGCCGCCTTCGCGAGGAACACCTCGGCCATCCCGCCCGTGGCGAGCTTCCGCACCAGCTGGTACTTCCCCAGTTGCATGGACGGAGAGCTTTCCCATGGTTCACTGGAAAAGTGAAACCCTCCGCGCGGGCGAGCGTCCGGTGGCACGCGAGGAACATCCGAACGTTTGACCCTGACACGACGTGGTCCGTAGGATCCGCCCTCCCATGCCTCCCAAGGCCATTGGTCCCTACCGCGTGTTGGAGACGCTCGGCAGTGGCGGGGCCGGGACCGTCTATCGGGCCCTGGACCGCCGCAGCAACGACGAGGTCGCGCTGAAGCTCCTGTCGACGGGTGGCCCGTCGCTGGACGACCGCGCGGCACGACGGCTCGCGCGCGAATTCGAGACCCTGGCGGACCTGTCCCACCCCAACGTCGTGAAGGTCTTCGAGGCCGGCATCCACGCGGGCCAGCCGTACCTGGCCATGGAGCTCATCGAAGGGCTCACCCTGCGCCACTACCTGGACGTGAGCTTCAACGACCTGCACACGCCCACGCCCTCCTCGCGAGGCCCCTTCTCCCTGCGCCGCACCGCCGACGACGACTTCGGCAGCGAGGACGGCCCGGACGAGGACGACGACGGCAGCGAGGACGACGGCACCTTCGACCTCAACGCCTTCGCGGAGGAAGCCCCCAGCGAGGACCTGGCCAGCTTCCACGGCGCCGGGGAGGACGACTCGGACGGGCTGCCCGGGGTGGACCCGCGCCGCGCGGGCGTCCGCGCGCCGCCGCCCTCGCGCACGCCCGCCACGCCGAAGCTGGCGGACCTCAACCGGCCGGAGCGCATGGGCAAGCTGAAGGACGCCATGCTCCAGGTGTGCGAGGCGCTGGCGTACATCCACGGCCACGGGCTGGTGCACCGGGACCTGAAGCCGTCCAACATCATGGTGGACGACGACCGCCAGGTGCGGCTGATGGACTTCGGACTGGCCAAGTTCCTGGCGGACGACGCGGGCATCACCGCGGACGGGAAGCTGGTGGGCACCTACCGGTACATGGCCCCGGAGCAGATTCTGGGCGAGCCGCTGGACGGACGCGCGGACCTGTACAGCCTGGGCGTCATCCTGTACGAGCTGCTGAGCGGGCGTCCGCCGTTCGACGCGAAAACGCCGCACGAGCTGTGGCGCCAGGTGCTGGAGACGGAACCTCCGCCGCTGCTCGCGCTCAACCTGCATGGCGACCCGCAGCTGGCGCGGGTGGCCCATCGCCTCATCCGCAAGGAGCCGGACGACCGGTTCCAGACGGCCGAGGAAGTGTACGAGGCCCTCTCCGAGTGACCACGACGACGACGCACACCCTCACCGTGGACGCCGCCAAGGCGGGCCAGCGGGTGGACCTGTTCGTGGGCGAGGCCCTGGGCCTGTCCCGCGCGCGCCTGAAGCGCCTCTTTGAAGAAGGCCTGGTGCGCGTCAACGGCCGCCCCGCGAAGAAGGGGCTCACCCTCGCCGCCGGCCAGACGGTCACCGCCACGGTGGAGGAGGCCCCGCGCGAGGCCACGCCCGACGCGGACTTCCCGCTCGTCGTCCTGCACGAGGACGAGGCTCTGCTCTTCGTGGACAAGCCCGCCGGCCGGCCGTCGCACCCGCTGCAGCCGGGCGAGACGGGCACGGTGGCCAACGCCCTGGTGGCGCGCTACCCGGAGGTCGCGCAGGCGTCACAGGACCCGCGCGAGGGCGGCCTGTGCCACCGGCTGGACGTGGAGACGTCCGGGGTCGTCGCGGCGGCCCGCACGCGCGAGGCGTGGACGGCCGTGCGAGAGGCCTTCAGCAACCGCGCGGTGGACAAGCGCTACGTCGCCCTGGTGACGGGCCCGCTGGCGGACGAGGGCGAGGTGGAGGTGCCCCTGCGCCACCACCCGCGCCACCCGGACCGCGTGGAGCCCGCCCCCTACGGCGCCGAGGACGCCCGCGAGGCGCTGTCCCACTTCCGCGTGCTGGCCCGGTCCGGGGACTACAGCCTGGTGGAGGTGAAGATCCTCACCGGCGTGCTGCACCAGGTGCGCGCGCACCTGGCGGGCGTGGGCGCGCCGATCGTAGGGGACGCGCTCTATGGCGGCCGTGAGGCGCCGGAGCTGGGGCGGTTCTTCCTGCACGCCCGCTCGCTCACCGTGCCGCACCCGGTGACGAAAGAGCCCGTGAAGGTGGAGAGCCCGCTGCCGCCGGACCTGGTGGCGGAGCTGGGGCGGCACGGGCTGTCGTGGCCGGTGGCCGGCTAGTCGCCCATCACCTTGACGATGACGCGCTTGCGGCGCTGGCCGTCGAACTCCGCGTAGAAGCACTGCTGCCAGGGGCCCAGGTCGAGCTTGCCGACGGTGACGGGAATCAGCACCTGATGGTGGACGAGCATGGACTTCAGGTGCGCGTCGCCGTTGTCCTCGCCGGTGCGGTGATGGCGGTAGTCCGGGCCGTGGGGCGCCAGGTGCTGGAGCCAGTCCCAGATGTCCTCGTGGAGGCCGGGCTCGTCGTCGTTGACGAAGACGCCCGCGGTGATGTGCATGGCGGACACCAGCACCATGCCCTCCTGGATGCCGCTCTTCTTCACCAGGGAGGCCACGGTGTCCGTGAGGCGCACCAGCTCCCGGCGGGCCTTCGTCTCGAACCAGAGGTATTCGGTGAGGGTCTTCATGGCTCGCACTGTCAGAGGGGACCACTAGAGTGACTCACGCCATGCGAGCCATCCTCCACGTGGACATGGACGCCTTCTATGCGTCCGTCGAGCAGCGCGACAACCCGTCCCTGCGGGGCAAGCCGGTCATCGTTGGCGGGCATGCACAGCGTGGCGTCGTGGTGGCCGCGTCCTACGAAGTGCGCCCCTTCGGCGTGCGCAGCGCCATGCCCATGGCCCGCGCGGTGAAGCAGGCGCCACACGCCATCGTGGTGAAGCCGCGCTTCTCCGCCTACGCGGAGGCCAGCGAGCACGTGTTCGCCATCTTCGAGCGGTACACGCCGCTGATTGAGCCCCTGTCACTGGACGAGGCCTTCCTGGACGTCACGGCGTCGGTGGGGCTGTTCGGCGCGGCGGCGGACATCGCCAAACGCATCCGCCAGGAGATTGCCCACGAGCTGAAGCTGCCGGCGTCCGCGGGCATCGCCACGGCGAAGTTCGTGGCGAAGATTGCCTCGGATCTGGCCAAGCCCAACGGCCAGCGCGAGGTGCGGCCGGAGGAGACGGTGGCGTTCCTCGCCGGGCTGCCGGTGTCTCGGCTGTGGGGCGTGGGGCCCAAGACGGAAGAGGCGATGAAGCGCGCGGGGCTCATCACCATTGGGGACGTGGCGGCGCGGGACGCGGACTGGCTGGAGGAGCGCTTCGGCGCGGCGAGCGGCAAGCACCTGTGGGAGCTGTCGCACGGCATCGACGCGCGGGACGTGGTGCCGGACCGGGCGGCCAAGAGCGTGGGCGCGGAGGACACCTTCGACGAGGACCTGACGGGCCTGGACGCGCTCAAGCCGCACGTGCACGCGCAGGCCCTGCGGGTGGCCCGGCGGCTGCGGCGGGCGTCGCTCAAGGGCCGGGTGGTGCAGCTCAAGCTGAAGTTCTCGGACTTCACGCTGATCACCCGGCGCACCACGCTGCGCGAGGCCACGGATGATGGACAGCTCATCTACCGCGCCGCGCTGGAGCTGCTGGAGCGCGCGCACGAGGGCAAGGCGTTCCGGCTCACGGGCGTGAGCGTGCAGCTGGACGAGGACGAGCCGCAGCTGGGCCTGTTCCCCGCGGCGGCGCCGAAGTCGTCGAAGCTGAACGAGGCCATGGACCGCATCGCGGCGCGCTTTGGCAGCAAGGCCATCACCATGGCGGACATCGCGGGGGCGGAGGCGTCGGACGACGACCACCACCGCTCCGAGAAGCCGGTGGACAAGCCGAAGCGGTAGCGCGTCCCCGGACACGACAAGGGCCGGAGCACCTGAGCGCTCCAGCCCTCTCGCTGCATCCGGCTGCGACGGGAGTGCTACCCCTCGCCCGCGTCGGAGCCGGAGGACGCCGGGCGTTCCGCGCCCGAACCGCTGCCCTCTCCGCTCCCGTTGCCACGGCGGCGGCGACGGCGGCGGCGCTTGCGGCGGGGGCCTTCCGCGTCCGCTCCGGAGTTCGCTCCGGCGCGCGGCGGCGGCACCTCTCCGGCCTGCCAGGCCTCCAGCGCCTCGCGGCCCTCGCCCGTGGCCTCCACCGTCATCGCGTAGACGGCCAGCGCCTCGTTGAAGAGCGGGTGGCGGCGGAAGGCGCCCGTCTTGCGGCGGCGCTCCCCGGACAGCGTGCGCTGCATCAACAGCAGCATGCGGCAGCGCTCGGCGATGCGGCGCGGCAGCCGCGCGGACTCCACGAAGCCCGCCAGCAGGTCCTCGATGACGCGCGACACCGACGCGCGGCCCTCGTCCTGCGACTCCTCCACCGGCGGCTGCGCGCGGCTGATGGGCACCAGCAACGCCGCCAGCAGGATGGCGTCGTCCAGCACCTCTCCGGCCGACACGCGCTTATCCAGCGCCTGCGCGAAGGCGTAGAAGGTCTTCTCCCCCTCCTTGCCGTTCTCACGCAGGTACTCGTCCACGGGGGGCAGCAGAATCTTGAGCGCGTCCAGCGCCGCCAGCAGCTTCAGCGCCGGGGCGGACACGCCGCCGCGGATGAGCCGGAACGTCTCCTCCAGGAGGCGCGCGGGCGCGCAGCGCGGCAGGTCCTCCACCGCGCCCTCCATGGCCGCGTACGTGCGCGACTCGATGTCCAGGTCCAGCTTCGCCGCGAAGCGCACCGCGCGCAGGATGCGCACCGGGTCCTCGCGCATGCGGATTTCCGGGTCGCCAATCGTCCGGATGAAGCGCTCATCCAGGTCGCGCCGGCCGCGCACGTAGTCAATCACCCGGCCTTCGGCTGCGTCGTAGAACAGGCCGTTGATGGTGAAGTCGCGGCGGCGCGCGTCCTGCTGCGCGGTGCCGAAGACGTTGTCGTGCGTGATCAGCAGGTCCTCGCCGCCCTGCCCGTCGTCCGAGCCCGGCGCGCCCGCCGCTCCCGCGCCCGCCGCTGGCTCCAGCTCCGTGGGGTTCGCGCGGAAGGTGGACACCTCCACGATCTTCCCGCCCTTGAAGTAGACGTGCGCCAGCCGGAAGCGCCGTCCAATCAGCCGGCAGTTGCGGAAGATGGCGCGCACCTCGCCCGGGTGGGCGCTGGTGGCCACGTCGAAGTCCTTGGGCTTCTTGCCCAACAGCAGGTCGCGCACGCAGCCGCCCACCAGGTACGCCTGGTGCCCGTGCTGGTGCAGCCGCAGCACCACCTTGAGCGCGTCCGGGTCCATCTCGTCCGGGTCGATTTCGGCGGGCTCGCCCGTGCGGGTGGTGGTGGGCGCCTGCAGCTCCGGCTCGTTCGCGGCGGGCTCCGGCTCCGGCTCCAGGATGACGGCCTCGGGCTCCTCGGCTTCGTCACCCGCCTCGGCGGCGGCCTGCGCGTCCTCCGCCTCCGCGGCCTTCAGGGCCTCGGTGGCGGCACGGATTTCGTCGCTGACCTCGGGGCCGGCGTCCTCGGCGTCGTCATCGTCGTCGAACCCGTCGTCCTCCGCCGCGTCCGTGGAATAGGCCGGTTCGGCGGGGTCCGTGGGGGCCCGGTTGGGGGTTTCAGTGTCGCTGGGGTGCTCGGCGGAGTCCGCGGGCACCTGGGCCTCGGTGCGCTCGGTGCGCTCCTCGGGGCCCGTCAGGTCCAGGGGGGAAGACATGGAAAGTACCTCGTGCGCGGACCCGGATGCCGTGTCCGCCGCCGCCTCGAAGGAGGCCTCTCCGCGCGCGTCGTCTCCGGGCGCGGCTGGCAGCGTTCCGCCTTGGGGCGGGGGATGGATCGGGTCTCGCGTCATTCGACTCGGCAGGGCAGCCGTCTAGCACGCATCCTCCCACCCATGGGGGTCCGTGCTTAAGGACATTCTTCAGGGACGTCGGGGGTTCCGCTGGGGCCCCCCTGCCCGCCCTCCGTGCGCCCTCTGCCCGTGGCCCGGGCGCCTCCACCGGATAACACCCGGGGCACGCCCCGGCCTCACGGGGAGCCCCGCCGCTGGAGGGGCCCCCGGGCAGGCAGGCAGGCCGCCACAGCCGCCCGGCGCCTCAGGTGGGCGGCTTGAGGGTGCGCGCCTTGTGGGTCCGGGGCAGCGCGTGGGAGATGAGCGACACGTAGTCCACCGCCTGCACGCGCGGTGGGGGTGGCTGCGTGCCCAGCGCGGCCAGGCGCTTGCTGAACGCGGCCAGGATGTCCGGCATGGGCCGCATGGCCTTGAGCAGGGCGTTGGGCCCCTCCATCGCCTGGGACAGCGCGATGGCGGCCTGTTGCAGCGGCAGCCCGCGCCGCAACAGGTCCTGGAACGAGTTCGACAGCGTGATGATGTTGTGCCCCGCCGTCTGCACCATCTCCACGGCGATCTTCAGCACCTGCGGCGCCGTGAGGTGGCCGTCCGCCAGCAGCACCAGCGCCGCCTGGAAGTAGTTGAAGATGGGCACCACGCGCGGGCCGTAGGGCGTGAAGTGCGCGGGCGGCGTCAGCTTGTCCAGGTGGATGAAGATGCGCCGCACGGGGTCCGCGATGGGGATCTTCTTCCACGCCTCCTGCACCCGGGCGGCGTCGTCCGGATACACCCCGCCCGCCTCCAGCACCTGGGACAGCACGCGCTCGTCCACGCGCCCCGCGATGAGGTCCGCGTAGAGCGAATAGATGAACGCGTCCGCCTCCGCGTCGTCCCCGAAGAGCACCTCCTCCGCCTCCACCGGCGCGTGGACGCGGCTCTCCAGGATGGCGGGCAGCTTGTAGCCCACCTGGCCGCGCAGGGCCCGGAAGCGCCCGCGCAAGAGGTTGCCCACGTTGTCCTTGAGGACGAACTCGTCCCACTGGATGCCGTCCAGCTTGAGCTTCTCCTCCAGCACCGCGCGCATCTGCTTGGGGCTGCCGGACACGATGCACAGCCGCGAGTCCCCCTGCTCCGCCAGCTCGCGGATGAGGGCGGAGGCGCCCGGGATGGCGACCTTCTCATGGGCCTTCTGGAACGCCGTGCGGAACAGGTCGCGCAGCGACTCGAAGTCCGTCTGGAGGTACGTCTTGTCCAGGTCCCACCGGTAGATGCGGCGCGGGGGACGCGGGTCGATGCGGTCCGGCAGGCTCACTTCGCCAGGCCCTCCTGGATGGCGGTGCCCAGCTCGTTCGCCACCGCCTTCGCGGCCACCTTGCCCGCGTTCGCGATGGCGCGCGCCTTGGAGCGGCCGTGCGCCTTGATGAAGATGCGGTCGAACCCCAGGATGGGCGCGCCGCCGTACTGCTCCCAGTCCGTGATGTCCTTCAGCCGCTCAATCCCGGAGGACAGCATGGCCAGGCCCGCGCGCCAGCGCAGGCTCTCCTTGTAGGCGTACTGGGCCAGCTCCATCACCGTGTCGTGCACGCCCTCCAGCATCTTCAGGCACACGTTGCCCACGAAGCCGTCGGTGACGATGACGTCCACCGTGCCGCGCGGGATGTCGATGCCCTCCACGTTGCCCGTGAAGTTGAGCCCCGGCATCTGCGACAGCCGCTGGTGCGCCTCCACCACCCGGGGCGGGCCCTTCTGCGGCTCGACGCCATTCGACAGGAGCGCCACCTTGGGCCGCTCGTTGCGGGAGATGATGCGCGCGTAGGCGGAGCCCATGACGGCGAACGCCACCAGGTCCTCCGCGGTGGCCTCCACCGTGGCGCCCACGTCGAGGATGAGGCTGAACGGGTCCTGCTTCGCGCCGCGCACGCCCCGCGTGGGGTACACCGTGGCCAGGGCCGCGCGGCGCACACCCGGAATCAGCTGGAAGTGGCGCTTGCACGCGAGCACGCCCGCGCCCGTGTTGCCCGCGGAGACGAGCGCGTGCGCTTCCCCTTCCGCCACCAGCCGGGCGGCGACCGCCACGGAGGACTCGGGCTTGCGCGCCAGCGCCTCGCCGGGCTTCTCATCCATGCCCACGAAGTCCCCCGCGTGGTGCACGGAGATGCGCTCCCCGTTGTGCTTGATGCTCGCCAGGGCCTCGTCGATGACCGGCCGGTCCCCCACGAGCAGCGCGTGGATGTGCGGAGACTCCAGCGAGAGCTGGGCAGCGCCTCGCACCACCTCCGCCGGGCCGTGATCGCTCCCCATCACGTCGAACGCGATGGTGATGTGCTGCGGCTTGCCCACCATGTTCCCCATCCTATGAGCTTTGCTCCGCGCCTGCTCCCGACATTCGCACCTGTGTCACCAGGGACAGTGCCAAAAGTCCACCCAGCGCCACCAGCACCGCGCCCGTTCCGTAGGGGGCCGTCGGGCCCAGCCGGGTGAAGAGCAGCCCGCCCAGCGCCGGCCCGATGATGCGGCCCAGGGACCCGGACGCCTGATAGGCCCCCAGCACCGCCCCCTGCCGCTCCATGGGCGCGTGCAGGGACACCAGCGCGGACAGGCACGGCGTCACCAGCGCGGACCCCACGGCCAGCAGCCCCATCACTGGAAACAACCACCCGTACGACGGGGCCACGG
>NZ_RAWL01000003.1:0-64423 GCF_003668885.1 Corallococcus sp. AB049A
GAACGGGAGCGTGCGGCTCGTGGTGCCGGAGGGCGGGACGCCGGTGTGGGTGGGCAGCGAGCCGGTGCGCGGCGGGCGCGAGTTCCCCGCGCAGGCGCTGGGGGCGGGTGTGCCGCTGGTGCTCGCCGGGCGCGTGGCGCTGCTGCTGCACCAGGCCACCGTGCGAGGCGCGAGCGCTCAAGCAGAGCTGGCGGCGCTGGGCATGGTGGGCGACAGCGAGGGCATTGCCCGCGTGCGCGAGGACGTGCTGCGCGTGGCCGACCTCCAGGTCCCCGTGCTGGTGCGGGGCGAGACGGGCACGGGCAAGGAGCTGGTGGCCAGAGCGCTCCATGAGCGCAGCCCGCGCCGCGCCGGCCCCTTCGTCAGCGTCAACCTGGGCGCGCTGTCGAAGGACCTCATCGCCTCCGAGTTGTTCGGCGCGCTGCGGGGCGCGTTCACCGGCGCCGCGCGTGACCGGGACGGGTTCTTCCGCGCCGCGCACGGCGGCACGCTCTTCCTGGACGAGGTGGCGGAGGCGCCCCCGGAGGTCCAGGCGGCGCTCCTGCGCGTGCTGGAGACGGGCGAGGTCTACCCCGTGGGTGGACAGACGCCTGTTCGCGTGGACGTGCGGCTCGTCACCGCCACGGACGCGGACCTGGAGGCGCGCATCCGCGATGGCCACTTCAAGGCCCCGCTGCTGCACCGGCTGGCGGGCTTCGAAATCGTCGTGCCGCCGCTGCGCGAGCGCCGTGAGGACATCGCGCCGCTGTTCCTCCACTTCGCGCGGCAGGAGCTGGAGTCCACGGGCGAGGCGGGGCGGCTGAACTCCTCGGATGCTCGCGCGGAGCCGTGGGTGCCCGCGTCGCTCGCGGCGCGGCTGGTGCGCTCCGCGTGGCCCGGCAACGTGCGCCAGCTGCGCAACGTCGCCCGGCAGCTGGTGATTGGCAGCCGGGGACTGCCTGGGCTGCGCGTGGATGCGCGGCTGGAGCAGTCGCTGGACTCGGACGCGCTGCCCATCCCCGGACAGCCGCTGAGCGCCCAGGCGCCCTCCCCTCTTTCGGAGGACACGCCCGCGCCGTCGGAGGCCCGCGCGCCCACGCGGCGCAAGCCTTCCGAGGTGAGCGAGCAGGAGGTGCTGGAGGCCCTGCGCGCGTGCGCGTGGGACTTGAAGGCCACGGCGGACTGGCTGGGCATCCCGCGGTCGTCCGTGTACGTGCTCATCGACAAGAGCTCGCTCCTGCGGACCGCTCGTGACCTGAGCCCGGAGGAGATCACCCGCTGCTACCACGAGTGCGGGGGCGACCTGGACCGCATGGTGCAGAAGCTGGAGGTCTCCCGCCGCGCGCTCCAGCGCCGCGTGCGTGAGCTGGGATTGGACGCGAGCTGAGCTGGTACAGCGTCTGCATTGGCCGTGGGCATCATGGCCAACATCACCATTGACGTCTCCACGACCCCTGTCAGCTACAGCCCCAGCCCCGATGTGAAGCACGGCGACACGGTGGTCTTCACGTTGGGCAACGCGCTCAACGCCACCGCCACCGTGTCGTTCCCCCACGGCACCTGCCTCACCACGTCCGGCCCGTACACGCTGGGCGGCGCCACGATGGCGACCACGCCCCTGACCGTCGCGCTGACGGCGGCGCGCGGCGTCTACTCGTTCGACGTGGACTTCAACAACGGCCAGGAGTCCCAGGCCCGCAGGGGGCACGAGTGGGACCGGAAGAACGGCGGCATCGACGTGACCGGCGACCCGCCGCAAGAGGCCCGCCGGTAGCACGCGGACACGTCAGCTCCCGGTCCGTGACGTGCCATTGACGCGTCCGGGAGCGCGGCGGTGAAACATCCCCCTCACGCATTCAAGACATGCGGATTGGTACAGGTACTGCAATGCTGCTCGAACCCATGGCCACCATCACAGTCGACCTCTCCACGGATCCCATCAGCTACCACCCCGGCCCGGAAGTGAAACACGGCGACACGGTTGTGTTCTCGATGGGCAGCTACCCTCCCGCGTACACCGCCGACGTCGTGTTCCCGGACGGCACCTGCCTCACCGTGCCTGGCCCGTACTCGCTCGGGGGCAGCTCGCTGACGACCTCGTCCTCGCAGACCGTCTCCATGACGGCGCACAAGGGGCTCTACAGCTTCAACGCCACCATCCACGACGGGACGCGCGCCGAGGGGACCGCCCCCCTGCATCCGACGGAGCGGGACCGGAAGAACGGCGGCATCGACGTGACGGGCGACCCGCCGGAGGATCCCGTCTAACCAGCGGACGTGTCAGCCCCGGACCGTGACGTGCCATTGGCGCGTCCGGGGCTGCGGTGTTCTCGGTCCGCGCGTGGGTCCCTGGTAACAGCCCGCCTCAGGGCGCGGGAGCGTCGGACCTGCGCCCGGTGGACGGGGCACGAAGCGCGGCCAGGCCGTCCCTCACCTGACGCGCATGGCGCCACCGGGGACGGGCCGCCACCACGGTCTCGGCCAGCTCCAGCCCCCGCTTCAATCCGGTGGCCGCGTCCTGCCCTTCGCGGATGCGCCACCGCGCCCAGGCCTCGTGGAGCTCCGCCGCCGCGAGCCGGTACTCCAGCCTCGGGTCGAGCTTCATCGCCTCCTCGTAGGCCTGCGCCGCGCGCGTGAACTCCCCGTCCGCCGCGCCGTGCCCGCGAGCCATCCAGCGCGCACGCACGCCCTGCGCCTCCGCCAGGAAGCGCCACGCATTGCCCAGACGCGGGTTGACCTCCCGCGCCCGGCTCAGCGCCGCCTCCGCCTTCGTCAGGTCCGCCGCCGGGTCTCGCGCCTGCGACAGCGTCCACGTGGCCCGGCGCACCCACGCCTTGCCCAGGTTCGCCAGCAGGTCCGCGTCATCCGGCAGCCGCTTCAGCGCCTCCGTGTAGGCGTCCACCGCGGTTCGCAGCGCGGCGCTGGGGTCCTCTCCCTTCGCCAGCTGGAGCTCCGCGCGGAAGACCTCCCACTCGCCCAGGTTGTTGAAGGCGAAGCCCTGCGTGGGCGCCAGGACGCGGGCCTTCTCGAAGGACGCCTTCGCCTCGTCGAGCAGCGCCTTCGTGTCGCCGCCCTCCTCCGCGAGCAGCTCCGCCTGCCAGAACACCGCGGAGCCCAGCGCGTTGTGGAGCGCGGGCTGCTTCGCGTTGAGCGCCAGCCCCTGCCGGTACAGCGTCAGGGCGCGCTCCAGGTCCACGCTCAGGTCCTCGCCCTTGAGGTAGCGGGCGCGCGCCAGCTGCTCCGCGACCTCCGCGCCGTTGAAGCACGCGATGAAGTTGTCCGGGTTGAGGGACAGGGCCCGCGTCAGCGCGCTGTTCGCCCGGCGCAGGTCGCCTGCTGAATCCGGCGCGTTCGGCACGTCCGCGCGCTTGCGGTACGCGATGCCCAGGTTGATCCACCAGAACGGCTGCTGCTCGCTCAGCTGGAGCGCGACCTGGTACTCGGCGATGGCCTTGTCCAGGAGCGGCACCGGGTCTCCACCGCGCGCGGCCTCGGCGTCCGCCTGCCCCTGCCACGTCTGGCCCAGGTTGGCGTGGAACGGGTGGTCGCGGTCCTCGGGGCGCAGCTGTTCGAACGAGGCGATGGCGAGCCGCAGCTGCTCGCGCGGGTCCTCCCCGCGCAGCTGCTGGTAGCGCGCCCACTGGCGGTGCGTCATGGCCCGCTCCAGCGGGATGCGCTCGCTCGGCGTGGCCACTCCTTCCGCGGTGCGCAGCGCGGCCAGGGACTTCTCCAGCAGCGCCTCCACGCCCTCCCCGCCCTGGTTCGTGCGCTGCTCCGCGAGCCGGCGGTGGAAGCGCGACACCAGCACCAGCGAGCGGGCGTGGTCCGGCGCGGCGGCGAGCGCGCGCGACAGCGCCTCCAGGCCCCGCTCGTAGTGCGGCAGGATGTTCCCCTCGCCGTACAGCTCCATCACCAGCGCGGCCAGCTCCAGCCGCCCCAGCACCGAGTGCACCACCGGCTGGCTCTCCGCCGTGGCGACGGCGCCAGCGTACGCCTCGCGGCTCAGCGCCAGGTCCGCCTGCGAACCCGCCCGGTCCCCGCCGTTCCAGCGCCGCGTGGCCCGCGCGAGCAGGATGTCCCCGCGCAACAGCGGCGCCTCGTAGAACCACGGCGACTGCGTGCCCGGCGCGTCCAGCAGTGCCAGCGCGTCCTCCGGCCGGTCCTCGTAGAAGGCGAACAGGGCCTTCACGAACGACGGCGGCGCGGGCACGTCCGGCCCCTCCGCCTGGCGCAGGTACGCGAGCGCCGGATCGCGGTAGCGCGCGTTCAGCTCCTTGAGCCGGGCCTCGCGCTGCGCGGGGGCGCGGCGCTCCACGTCCAGCAGCAGCTGCTCGCGGTACAGGTGGCCCAGCACCTGCGCCAGCGCCCAGGCCACGCGCGGCTCGCGGTAGCCGTGCGCCCACGCGGCCTCCAGCCTCCCGCGCGCGCCGTCCAAATCGTCCAGCGCGAAGAGGGCGCGGCCCAGCGCGTACTCACCGGGGCCCACCGCCTGCTCGCCCGCGCCGGAAATCTCCGCCTCCAGCGCGGCCATGCCCGCGCGCAGCGCCTCGCGGTCCTTGCGCGTGTCATGCAGGCGCGACAGGGCGGAGTAGCGCGCCGAGGACTCGATGCGCTCCACCCGCTCGGTGAAGGCGCGGGCCAGCCGCTCGCGCTCCGCCACCTCGCCGCGCGCGAGCTGCGCCTGGGTGAGCGCGCCGGCCACCACCGCCACCACCGTGCCGCCCAGCGCCAGCGCCGCGCGGTGCTTGCGGACCTTCTTGGAAAGCCAGTAGCGCGCGCCATGGCGGGCCCGCACCGGCTCCCCCGACAGGAAGCGCTCCAGGTCGTCCGTGAAGGCGCGCACGGAGTCGTAGCGGAGCGGCCGCTCCTTCTCCAGGCACTTGAGGACCACGGCCTCCAGGTCCTCCGGGATGTCCGGCTCCAGCAGGCGCGGGCGCGGCGGGGCTTCCGACTGGAGCTTCGCGAGCACCTCCTTCTCCGTGCCGCCGGTGAAGGGAGGCTGCCCGGTGAGCAGCGCATACAGCGTCGCGCCCAGCGCGTAGACGTCCGCGCGGCGGTCCAGGCGGTGGCCTTCACCCCGGGCCTGCTCGGGCGGCATGTAGTGCGGCGTGCCCAGCACCGCGTTGGGCGTGGTGCTGTCCTCGCGCCAGTCCCGCGCCAGGCCGAAGTCCATCACGAACGGGAGGAAGCCTCCGTCCTCCGTGCGCTCCACCAGGATGTTGCCGGGCTTCAGGTCGCGGTGGACCAGCCCCACGCGGTGCGCGGCGTGCACGCCCTCCGCGGCCTGGCACAGCACCCAGACTCGCTGCTCCAGCGTGAGCGAATGGGAGAGCTGTCCCAGCGACGGGCCCTCCACGTAGCGCATGGCGATGTACGCGTGGCCGCGCACCTCGCCCACTTCGTAGACCTCGCACACGCGCTCGTGGCGCACGCGGGCCTGGGCGCGGGCCTCGGACAGGAAGCGGCGGGCCAGCTCCGGGTCCCCGTCCCGCACGAACTTGAGGGCCACATTGCGGCGCAGCAGCGGGTCGTACGCCAGGAACACCTGCCCCATGCCGCCCTGGCCCAGGAAGCGCACGGGCTCATAGCGGTCCCAGCCGGGCACCGGAAACGCGGGGGCGCCTTCGGTGGCCAGCGAGACGGGCGCCGCCGAGGACAGCGTGGCGGCCTCCTGGATGGGGGCTTCACCCCGGTCCGTGCGGCCTCGAACCAGGTCCTGCCGCAAAAGGTCCAGGGTGCGCTCCGACAGGCGGCCCCGCTCCTTCAGGAGCTCCAGGGGCCCGCGATGCAGGCGGAGGGCCTCCTCGCGCAGGGCCGCCGCCTCGTCGGAGGACAGCAGCCCTTCGTCCAGCGCGAGAAGAACCTCCTCCTCGTACACCTCTTGATGACCTGCCCCGGGCACGGACGGAGCATACGGGGAAGGCCGTGAGACGCGGGAGCGCCGCCGGAAGGGCGCCATGGGAGGGAGCGAGGGGGCGCTCCCGAAGAGGGGGAAGAGGCCCTCCCCTCCGGCGGGCTCCGCGAGGCTTTACGCGGCGTCGCGGCGCTGACGGCGGCGCAGCCCCGGCACTCCCATCAGGCCCAGCAGGGCCAGCCAGGAGGCGTCCGGTGCGGTGCTGCACCCGCCGCCCGCGAAGGCGCGCGTGCTCTGCACCGTCCAGGCGTACTCCGCCGGGGTCTCATCCACGTTGCCGCTGTCGTCCACCGCGCGGACGCGAAGGACGTGGTCCCCGCTGCCGACGGTGTAGCTGTCCTCGCATGGGCGCCAGGGGCCGCCGTCGAGGCTGCACTCGAACGTGGCGCCCTCCTCCGTGGAGGCGTACTCGAAGTCCGCCGTGCCGCTGGAGGTGGTGGCCGGAGGGCCCTTCACGATGGAGGTGTCCGGGGCCTGGTTGTCCGGGACCACGGTGTCCACGACGAAGGGCACGGCGGTGGACGGGAAGCTGGGGTTGCCTCCAGGCGCCTGGGCGGTGGCCGTCACGGAGTGGGGCCCGTCCACCAGCGGCGTCGCGGGGGTGCAGGTCCAGTTGCCGCTCGCGTCCACGGTGGCGGTGCAGATGACCGTGGTGCCCTCGCGCACCGTCACCGTCGCGCCGGGCTCGCCGGTGCCGGTGATGGGCGGAGTGCCCGTGGTCACCGTGGCGTTCGCCGCGGGGCCGGTGATGACCGGCGTCGGCGTCACGGGGTCCGGCTCCTGGGCCACGCACTGCTTGGAGACCGGGTCGCAGAACGCCTCGCAGACGTTGGACGCGTTGCACGCCTGGCCCACCTCCAGCAGGCAGCGCGGCGAGCAGGTGTCGCCGCCCACCAGGTTGCCGTCGTCGCACACCTCGGCGCCCGCGCGGATGCCATCGCCGCAGACGGTGCCGCAGCTGCTGGGCGAGCCGTTGCAGCTGTAGCCCGGCTCCTGCGCGCAGGTGGCGCCGCAGCCGTCGCCAGGCTTGGTATTGCCGTCATCGCACTGCTCACCGGCCTCCAGGGTGCCGTTGCCGCAGGTGTTGAAGCACACGTTGCCAGGAGGGGGGCAGCTGTAGCCCGGCTCCACCGTGCAGGTGGCGTTGCAGCCGTCGCCCGCCGCTGTATTGCCGTCGTCGCACGCCTCGGCGCCCGCGCGGAGGCCATCGCCGCAGATGGTGACGCAGGTGCTGGGCTGACCCGAGCAGCTGTAGCCCGTCTCCACGCGGCAGCCGTTGGAGCAGCCGTCGCCGGACACCTCGTCCCCGTCGTCGCACGTCTCGTTCGCGTCCAGGGTGCCGTTGCCGCACGTCTGGGCGCACACGGACGGACCCGAGGCCGGCGCGGAGCAGGCATAGCCATCCTCCACGCGGCACTCGGTGGCGCAGCCGTCACCGGAGGTCAGGTTGCCGTCGTCGCACAGCTCGCCCGGATCCACGTTGCCGTTGCCGCACGTCTTCGCGCAGGGCTGGCCCGGCGTGGCGCACGCGTAGCCCAGCTCCAGGGTGCAGGCGTTGGAGCAGCCGTCGTTCAGGTTCGTGTTGCCGTCGTCGCACAGCTCGCCGGGGTTGAGCACGCCGTTGCCGCACAGCGGAGCGCACACGGACGGAGCGCCGCTGCAGGAGTAGCCCGTCTCGATGCGGCACGACGCGGAGCAGCCGTCGGAGCCGAACACATTGTTGTCGTCGCACTGCTCACCCGCGTCGATGGCGCCGTTGCCGCAGGAGGCCACGCAGGCCTGGCCCGGCGTGGGGCAGGAGTAACCGGCCTCCACGCGGCAGCTGGCGTTGCAGCCGTCGTTGGCGTTGGTGTTGCCGTCGTCGCACTGCTCGCCGGGGTTCAGGTTGCCGTTGCCGCACGTCTTCGCGCAGGTGCTGGGCGCGCCCGCGCAGCCATGGCCGGGCTCGATGCCGCAGGTGGCGCTGCAACCGTCGTTGTTGGCGGTGTTGCCGTCGTCGCACTCCTCGCGCGGGGAGATGGCGCCATCACCGCAGCGGTCGTCGTAGGCGTCCACGAAGAGGTAGCGGAAGGCGTTCGGCGGGTTGTCATCGTTCTCGTTGCACAGCTCGATGCGGTTGAGGCCCGGGCGCCAGGCCGCGTTGGTGCCGAACTCGCGGAAGATGTTCTTCTGCCAGGACTGGCCGGCGGGCTCGCTCACGGTGACGGGCATGATGGCCACGCCGTTCACCCTCGCGCCGTCGAACTCGTTGTCGTTGAACGTGGCCAGGCGCAGGCGGAACTGGCCGACCTTCGTCGTCGAGGGGATGAGGAAGTCCTGGTACACGCACGTCTGGATGCCCTGGGCCGCCATGAAGCGCGCGGACTGCATCTCCAGCGGCCAGTCGCTCGCGTCGCGCACGCCGGTGGCCGCGCCGGTGGTGGTGCCGGCGTAGAACCAGTGCGGATCCACCGCGCCCGTGGGCAGGCGGCGGTTCTGCGCGTCCACGCCGGTGTTGAACACCGCCACACCCGCCCTCACGCAGCGGCTGGGGCTGCCCGCGCAGGCGAAGCCGGGCTCCACCTCGCACTGGCGGCTGCAGCCGTCGCCCTCGAAGCGGTTGCCGTCGTCGCAGACCTCCTGCGCGTAGGACGGGTACGCCTGGTTGTTGAACACGCCGTTGCCACACAGCGACAGGTCACACGTGGCCGTACAGCCATTGCCGTCGTTGGTGGTGTTGCCGTCGTCGCACAGCTCGCCGGGGTTCACCACGTTGTTGCCGCACAGGCTCGCCAGCGAGCACGCGTTGCCGGGCACGTTGCACAGGTAGCCCGCCTCCACGGTGCCGGTGGATGAACAGCCGTCCCCGTTCACCGTGTTGCCGTCGTCGCACTGCTCGCCGGGCTGGAGCTTGCCGTCACCCACCAGCTCGGAAGACTGGCTGGTGAGGACGGCTTCCGCGGGGGTGGAGGTCGCCGGCTCGCAGCCGGCGAGGAGGAACAGCGAACACAGGGCCAGCGCGTGGAAGCCCGCGCGCACGGCCATCCGGGGTGAGTCCCCCCGGAGGGATGTCATCAGGGTCGTGAACATGAACGGTCTGCCTTACTTCGAAGGAGTGCCAGGGGAAGAGGAGGAGGCCGGCGCCGTCTGCACGCCCTCGGCCTCTCCGACGATCTTGAACTCGACGCGGCGGTTCTTCGCGCGGCCGTCCGCCTTCGCGTTGTCCGCGATGGGCTGCGTGGGCCCGAAGCCCTGCGCCACCAACCGCTCGCGCTGGACGCCCTTGCCCACCAGGTAGTCCACCACCGCCTCGGCGCGCTTCTGGGACAGCTCCAGGTTGTAGGAAGCCTTGCCGGTGTTGTCGGTGTGGCCCTCCACGCGGACCTTCTCGATTTCCGGGTGGGACACGAGGATGGACGCGACCTTGTCGAGCACGGCGTTGCTGCGCTTCTGGATGACGGCCTTGTTGTTCTCGAAGAACACGGCCTCCATGATCCGGATGCTGTTGCTGCCGGTGTCGATGCGCGCGACGGGCGCCTCCTTGCAGCCGCCGTTGGCCTCGGTGCCGGGCTCGTCCGGGCAGTTGTCCAGGCGGTCCACGATGCCGTCACCGTCCCGGTCCGGCTCCACGTCCGGGCAGCCGTCCTGGTCCTTGTAGCGGTTGAACGTCTCCGGCTCCTTGGGGCACTGGTCCTTGGAGTCCACGATGCCGTCCCCGTCGGAGTCGGGGTCGTCCGGGCAGCCGTCCTCGTCCTGGAAGCCGTTCTTGTTCTCCGCCTGCGTGGGGCACTTGTCCGCCAGGTTGGGGATGCCGTCCTGGTCGTCGTCCTTGTCCGGGCAGCCCTGCAGCTGCGCGAGGCCGGCCGTCGTGGGGCACTGGTCGTCGCTGTTCTTCACGCCGTCGCCGTCCGCATCCAGGTCGGGACACTCGGCGGCCACGTGGGGCTGGCCCGCGATACAGACGGGGCCCTTGGGCGCGGGCGGCGTGCCGAAGGACACCCCGGCGAGGATGCGGAAGCGCGGCGTGCCCGGCGTCTGGCCAAAGCCCGGGCCGCCCAGGACGTACACCTCGGTGCCGTCCGCGGTGGGGACGCGCAGGCCCGCGAGCGCCTCCAGCGAGCTGGGCGAGTCCTGCGTGGGGATGGTGCCGCGCACGAGGATCTCCTCGCGCAGGCCCCAGAGTCCGGCGGACAGGTTGACGCCGCCGTTGAGCTCCACGCCCATCTCATCCAGGTACGGCTGCGTCTGCGGCGTCAGCGCGTACGTCTTCGTGCGCACGAGCGCGCCAACGTCCGCGCCCACGCGGAAGGTGCCGCCCAGCTGCTTGCCGGCGCCCAGGCGCGGGGAGAAGGTGAAGCCCTCGTCGCGGGTGAGGGCGGCCTTGCTGCCCAGGGGCAGGGCCGCGCCCAGGTGCAGGCCCAGGTCCAGCGGTCCGCCCCCGTTCTCCGACAGGAAGCCCACGCGGGCCTGGAGCCACGGGGTGCCGAGCGCGCTGGTGGTGGGACGGGTCACGCCAGCGCCGGCGGTCTCCGGGCCCCACTGGGCGACGATGGGCACCTGCGCGCCGACCTCCAACCAGTTCGTGAACGCGTACGCGCCGCTGATGTGCGTCGTCACGCGGTTGGAGATGATGTCAGCCTGCCGCTCGTCGTTCTCCACGAGGACGAGGGGCCGGTTCTCGTAGTGCGCGGTCAGCCCGACGCGGAACTGACCCGCGGAGAGCAGGTCGCCGGTGGACAGCACGAGGCTGTCACGCATGCCGGGGTTGAGCTGCAGGCGCTCCAGTTCGATGCCCGGAATGGTGTTCTGGGCCTGGGCGCTGAAGGCGCAGAGGACTGCCAGTCCTCCGAGCCCCAGGTGATGCCTTCGTGCGAACAAGCGTTCCTCCACATGCACTCGCGGGCATCAAGGTGCCCGCGGCCCCTCACTCGGGGTGCGAGCACATTTGCACATGCGAGGCCAGGAGGTGTCGGGCAGTCGACGCCCAGCAATGGCGCGGGGATGGAGCGGGGGCCCGGCTCCCCGGGCCGGGAATGACGCGTCAGCGGGGAACGCGGACACGGCGCTGACGCGTCAAGGGAGGACGCGGGCCTACAAGTGGAAGTGCCCGGCGGCCTCCGGCTGGTAGGGCACGGCGAGGATGCGCAGGCGGCGGGTGCGGCCCTGGGGGAGCGGCCACTCCACGGTCTGGCCCACGGACAGGCCGATGAGGGCACTGCCCACGGGGGCGAGGATGGAGATGCGGCCCGCGTCGCTGTTGGCGTCCTTGGGATAGACGAGGGTCACCTCGCGCGTCTCGCCGGCCTCTTCGTCCTCATAGACGACGGTGCTGTTCATGGTGACGACGTCGCGGGGAATGGCGGTGGAGGACGTGACCGTGGCGCGGGCGAGCTCGGACTCCAGCTGCTCCACGATCTCGGCGTTGCGGGCATTGCCGTACTGTTCGACGACGCGCTCCAGGCGCTGGAGGTCGGTGTCGGTGACGATGAGGGGGTGGTCGTGGGTCATGGCGATTGCCTCCTGGGGAAGGGTGTGGGGACGGCACGCACTCCCGGAAAGGTGGGGGTGCGTGGCGCGAAGGTTCAGTGGGGGTGGAGCGGACGCCGTCCGTCGTGAACTACGCGAGACGGGCGGCGTGGGTGACAAGCCAGGCGGTGGCTCGGCCGTGCGCGGGCAGCGTCCGGCGCACGGAGATCCGGCGCGGAGCACGCTGCTGGCAGGCTGTGAGCGAAACCATCATCTGACGAGGGACCCGGGGATTGCGGCTGCGGTGAAGTGCTGAATGTAGCCGGGTCCCCCCTGATTGCAACCGGCCCCCCGGAAACAAGCGGCCTGGCGAACAGCCGCCGTGACGCACGGAGGTGGGGAATCAGCGCAGCGGGGACACGTCCTTGAACCAAACACCCGTGGCACCAATTGATTCCAGAGCGAGCTTGATGTCCTCGGGAATGACGAGGACCACTTCCCAGTGCAGCGGCCGGAAGACCCGCGCACTGCCGAGGCTCCCGGCGTCAATGCGCATGCCCCAGACGGAGAGATAGGTTCCGACCTTGTCCGTCAGCCCGTCCCTGGGTGTCCAGTATCGCGCTTCCTCTGAAGCCTCGTCGTCGATGCAGTTCACGCGGCGGATGGCGTTCAGGATGAAGAAGTCGTCGGACTGTCCCTCGATGTCCACGGGGAAGAGCTGGATGTCGTTCGGAGCCAATCGCTCGAAGATGGCGGCTACCCGCGAGGTGACCACCGGCGTGCCGAAAGCCGCGTGGGAGTAGTCGAGAGGGTTGCCCGGAATCTCCACGGGGATGCGCAAGCCTCCTCTCCACGAGCTCGGCTGTCCCATCCGGAACTGCCAGGAGTCTTCAAGGTCCCGCCCCTGAACATCCTGTGGATGCCCCAGCTCCCAGCGGCCCTCAATGTACACGTCATCAGCGAGTTCGAAATATCGCAAGGACATGGGTCGCGCTCCTGAACTCACTCCGTGCGGGTCACCAGCTTGTTGAGGAGACTGCCCTTCTGAGCGATCTCATTCGCCAGGACACGTAGCGCGCCCCTCAACGCCTCTCGGCATTGCTCGATGGTTTTGCAGGTCGCCGTCACCTGATCAAGCCGTTGGTAGACTCTTTCATGATACGCGCGGGGATGCGGGCCACGATGGCCTGGAACGTCCAGCTGGTTTTCGGGATCATTCAGGGACATCCCGGCCTTGTCGAAGATTCGCTGGTAGCGTGGCGTCCACGGGCCTCCGTTCGCGGTGGACGTGCTGAACTTGTCGGACGCGATGTGATGCTTCGGCCCCTTCACCTCCACGGGCCCGCCGGTCGCTACGGCTCCCGGTGCCAGCGTGAGCAGGATGTCCCCCGTCGCGGACACAGCGACAGTCTCCACCTGCGCCACCGCGCCCAGCCGGAAACCACCCTCCGCCACGCCCACCAGTGACGCCTGCGCGGAGCCGGGCAGCGTGGGCACCTTCGCCGCCAGGGTCTCCGCGGTGCTGCCCAGCGCCGCAGTGGCCAGCATGACGAAGGCCCGCGCGGCGTTCTCTCCCATCACCTCGCCGTACTGCTCGCCCGCGCTCCGGACCTCGTCGAAGGTCGTGGCCTCCGCCACCGCTTCCGCGAGCCGCATCCAGCCCTGGATGAGGCTCCACACCGTATCCACACCCAGGTAGGCGATGAGCGCCGCGGTCAGCGTCGCCGCGACGCCCTTGGACACCGGCTCCGGCAACAGCCACAGGCCCAGATACAGGGCGCTGGTCGTGACGATCATCGAGAGCACCGCCTCGCGATCCGTCATGCCCCTCAGCGCGTCCGCCGTCTCGTCCCACACCGAGTCCAGCGCGATGGAGAAGGCCAGCGTGCGCCTGCCGTCCTCATCCAGCGTGGGCCCGCGCTCCAGCAGGTGGAGACAATCTCCCGTGAGCGCCTTGCGCTTGCACCACCGGCCATAGGCCGCCGCCAGCTCCGTCTCCGGTGCATCGGTGAGCCGGAGGTGTCCGCGCCCCGGCTCCTGCACGGAGACGAGCCCCAGGCGCCCGCGCACCTGGGCATAGGGCCGCGAGGAAACAGACGCGGTGCGCGCGAGCTTCGCGACCGCGGACACGAAGGCTTCTTCATCCAGCGCCACGGGCCGGACGTCCCGCTGTGGCGTGTGGACCCGGGTGGGGCCTCGGCCCGTATCGAGCCGCACGCTCCGGGACGCCGCGCAGCCGGTCCCGGCGAGCCACAGCCACGCGATGACGGCCGCGTGCAGCATCCGGACAGTGACACTGGATCCGGGCGGCCGGTGCGGTTTACCCGGGACGGGGGGCTGTGGCATGGGTGAAGGGAGTCTACCCGCCATGAAACGCCGCCCCGAGTTCGACAGCCTGCGCGGAGTGCTGCTCGTCCTGATGACGCTGACGCACCTGCCCACCCGGCTGAGTGTCATCGGCAATCAGCCGTTCGGCTTCGTGTCCGCCGCCGAGGGCTTCGTGTTCCTCTCCGCGTTCCTCGTGGGCGTGGTGCACGCGAAGAAGGCGGGCACGGCCGCGATGTTCAAGAGCCTCTGGAGCCGCGCCCTCAAGGTGTACGGCTACCACGTGGCCCTGCTCGGCTTCGCGTTCACCATCATCGCCGCGCTGGGCGTCGCCGCGCGCAGGCCCGCCATCCACAACCTGCTGGGCTTCTTCCACCAGGACCCGTTCACCGCCCTGTGGAGCAGCCTGTTCCTCCTCTACTGTCCCCCGCTGCTCGACATCCTTCCGCTCTACGTCGTGCTGCTGCTGCTCACGCCCGCGGTGCTGCTGGGCGCGCGCAAGGAGGGCTGGTCGCGGGTGCTGGGCTTGAGCGCCCTCATCTGGCTCTGGGCGCAGGTGGGCCTCAAGCGCGCGCTGTATGACCTGCTGGTCGCCATCCCGGTGCTGCCGTGGCCGCCGTTGAGCATCGACCTGTCGGGCGCGTTCGACCTGTTCGCGTGGCAGTTCCTCTGGGTGCTTGGCGTGTGGATGGGCGTGGCGCGCGCCACCGCGCCGGAGCAGCGCGAGCCCGTGTCCCGCCGTCTCCTCACGGGCGCCATCGTCGTCAGCCTGGGGTTCTTCGTCGTGCGCCACCTGGACGTGGACCTGGGCGACGCCGCCGTGCTGTTCGACAAGTGGTCGCTCGCGCCGCTGCGGCTCGTGAACTTCCTGGCCGTGGCCCTGCTCGCGAGCTGGCTCGCGCCCCGGCTGTTCCAATGGCTGCGCCCCCGCGTACTGGAGGCGCTGGGCCAGGCGTCGCTGCCCGTGTTCGCCGTGCACGTGGTGCTGTGCCTGCTCAGCCTGTCGCTGCTGGATGAGAACGAGGAGCCGCTGGACTACTGGGATGAAGCCGCGGTCCTCGTGGCCACGTTCTGCAGCATGTACTTCGTGGCGCTGCGCCAGCGCCTCGCGGGCCGGGGCATGGGCCCGCCCTCGGCGTCCTGACTCAGCCGCGCACGGCCGCCAGCGCGGCGGCGGTCTCCGCCACCAGGGCGCGCACCAGGTCTCCCGCCGGGCCTTCGCGTGACAGGCCAATGCCCTGCCCCGCCCACAGGGCCATGAAGCGCGTGTCGTTCTGCTTGGACGCCGCGGCCCTCAGCGTGCGCGTGGCCCCGTGCTGCTGCGGGAACGGCAGGATGGCGCCGGCCTCCTCCAGCGTGGTCGTCAGCGCGTTGGGGATGGCGCGGGCAGGACGGCCGGAGAAGGCGCGGGTGATGCGTGACGACTCATCCCGGGCCTCGCGCAGCAGCGCCTTGTGGGCCGCCGCCGCGCTGGACTCCTGGCACCTCAGGAAGGCCGTGCCCAGCTGCACCGCCGAAGCGCCCAGCATCCGGGCCGCCGCGATGCCGCGTCCATCCATGATGCCGCCGCTGGCGATGACCGGCACCCGCACGGCGTCCACCATCTGCGGCACCAGGGCCATCGTGCCCACCATGCCCGCGTCGAACGAGCCGCCGAAGGAGCCCCGGTGGCCCCCCGCCTCCGACCCCTGCGCGACAATCGCATCCACGCCCGCCGCCTCCAGCGCCTGGGCCTCACGCACGTTCGTCGCCGTGCCCACGACGAGGATGGCGCGCGACCGGAACGCCTCCAGCACCGGCGCGGGAGGAATGCCGAAGGTGAAGCTGAACACCGTGGGCGCCGCATCGAGCACGGCCTCTACCTGCTTCGCGAAGTCCGGCATCGCGGCCGCAGGAATCACGGGAGGAGGAAGCCCCAGCGCGGAGTGGAAGCGCTCGAGGATGGCGAGCGTGGCCCCCGGATCCGCGGGAGGAACAATGGGCTGGGGAGCGAAGAGGTTGATGGCATAGGGCCGCGACGTGAGCGAGCGCACCGCACGGGCCTGCTGGACGATGTCCTCCGGCTGCACATAGGCGGCCCCCAGCGAGCCCAGCCCGCCTGCCTCCGATACCGCCGCGACCAACTCCGGCGGAGTCAAACCGCCCGCCATCGGAGCCTGGATGATCGAATGCGCCACCCCGAGCCGCTCAGCGAACCTGTGCCACGCCTGCGGATCCATCATGGCCACACCTCCTGTGACTGACGTCGGACAGCATTAACGGCCCGGTCTCACAGCGGGCTCCCGAGAGCCCCAGAGGCATCAGTCCTACTTTCACGCTCCATGCCAAGCACAAGGCACGGCGTACTGGCGGGCATTCCGCATGACGCCCCCTCCGGCCCCGACCGGCAAAAAACCTGTCCGACAGTCGGACAGGTTTCCACGGGCCAAGCCGGTCTGACTGTCGGACAGCTTCCCGCCTTGGATTCCCAACTGGTCAGACTGTCGGACAGGTCTCCGCCGGGCTGTCCCAACCTGTCGGACAAGTTTCCGCGGGCCCAGGGGGACTGAATGTCGGACAGGTTCCCGTGGGCCCAGTTGGTCTGACTGTCGGATGGGTTTTCGCGGGCCCGGGGCGGTCCGACTGTCGGACAGGTTTCCGGTGCTTTGACTTGTCCGACTGTCGGACAGGTTTTCGCGGTCCGCCTCCGGCGGGGCGGCTCTACGGGGCTCTCAACTTCTCATCCGTGTGGACAGACTTCGTTCCCTACGGCTTGGCCCTCCGCGCCATGGCGTTGAGCGGCGCCCCGGTGCAGCTCATTCGCAGTCGTAGTTCGGCGCGGGTGCCCCCGGTGCCAACACCACGGGTGCCGGACCGCCCGCCCGGGCCAGCGCGTCACCGCAGTCCAGGGCCGCGTCCTTCGCCAGGTGCCGGTACAGGACACACGACGCCCGCTCCACGAAGAACGCCTGCTTCGGCCAGTCCGGTCCCCGTGAAGCCAGGATGGCCACCGCGTACCGGCCACCGTCCGGCAGCGTCACCAGCCCCACTTCGTTGAGCACGTTGTAGCGCGCGTCATCGCCACAGCAGCCCGGCGGCAGCCATCCGCCCTTGTGCTGGAGCGAGGCCCGGACGCTCGCCGGCAGGCGCGTTCCCAGCCAGCCGCCGCAGCCTTCCCGGGGCGTCAGCTCCATCCACTGCAGCAGCCTCGCCGTGGGCTCCGGCTTCAACACCTCGCGCCGGTCCAACCGCGCCAGGAACGACACCATGTCGTCCGCGCAGAAGTAGTTGTCCCGGCCCATCACGCGCGGCGAGTTCGTCGCCCAGCGCTCCCGGCCGTAGTTCCACTTCGTCAGCGCCGTGTGCTCCAGGCCCAGGCCGCGAAGATAGACATTGATGGCATCCGGCCCTCCCACCAGGTCAATCACCTCACCGGACGCCTCGTTGTCCGACGTGCGGAACACCTTCTCCGCGAGCGGCGCCACCGTCGCCAGGTCCCGCTGCCCCAACGCCGCCGCCACCCAGAACACCTTCGCGGAGCTGGCGGAGATGTGCGGCTCCAGGCCGGCGACGCTCGCCGCCTCTCCCGTGCGCAGGTCCACCACCGCGAGCGACAGGTCCGTCCCGGGCGACAGGCGCGCGGCCTCGCTCGCCAGTGACTCCACCACCGTCTTCAGGGACTCACGCGGCGCGCTCGGCTCCGGCGCCGTCGCGCAACCGCTCATCGCCATGAGCCCCACCCAGAGCAGCGCCGTCCGCATCCGCGACTCCCTTTCAGTGAATCAGCCGGTGCACCTGCTCCAGCATCAGCGCCGTCACCAGCCCGCAGTACGTCCCCAGCACATATCCCAGCACCGCGAGCAGCACGCCCACCGGCGCGAGCGCGGGATGGAAGGCCGCCGCCACCACGGACGCGGAGGCCGTGCCGCCCACGTTCGCCTGCGACCCCACCGCCGCGAAGAACACCGGCGCCTTCAGCCACCGCCGGGCACCCATCGTCACCGCCGCGTGGATGCACATCCACAGCGCCCCCACCGCCACCAGCGCGGGCGCGTCCCACAGCCGCCGGAACTCCGCCTGCGCGCCAATCGTCGCCACCAGCAGGTACAGGAACAGCGAGCCCATCCGGCTCGCCCCCGCGCCCTCCAGCCTGCGCACCGGCGTGAACGACAGCACCACGCCCACCGTCGTCACCAGCAGCACCACCCACGTGAAGCCCGTCACCACGTTGCCCAGGTCCGGCAGCAGCTTCGCCAGCGCCGTGCACACCACCGTCACGCCGAACGCCACCGCCAGCATGGACAGCAAATCGGACAGGCTCGCGGGCCTCGCGGACGCGGCCTGGATGCGCGCGGACTCCTCACGCACGTGGTCCAGCGCCGTCCGGTCCGCGCCGATGCTCGCGTCCATCGCCTTCTCCCGCCCGGCGAAGGACAGCAGCACCGCCGTCCACACGTTGGACACGCCCACGTCCACCACCACCATCATGCTCAACGTGCTGTCCAGCGCGCCCACGCTCTGGCCAATCGCCACGAAGTTCGCGCTGCCGCCAATCCACGACCCGCTGAGCGCCGCCAATCCCTTCCACGCCTGGTCCCCCAGCTCCGCCGGCACCAGCCACCCCAACGCCAGATACGCGAGCGGCCCGCCCACCATGATGCCCAGCGTGCCCGCCAGGAACACGCCCACCGCGCTGCGCCCCAGCCTCGCGATGCCGGGCAGGTCCACCGACAGCACCAGCAACACCAGGCTCGCGGGCAGCAGGTACACGCGCGTGAAGCGGTACAGCTCCGACTGCGTGGGGATGACGCCCGTGTTCGACAGCAGCGTCGGCACGAAGTACGCGAACACCAGCAGCGGCACGACGTTGAAGAACCGCTCCACCGCCGGGTAGCGCTGCAACGCATACAGCCCCGCCAGCACCGCCAGCAGCACGGCGAGCACCGCCATCGGATCCTGGATGAGCGGTGGCGTCACCGGGGCTCCACGCCCAGGCCCGCGCCCGCCCCCAGCTGGATGCGGCCCTGCACCACCGGGTGCGCGCGGTACGGGTCTTGCGCGAGCAGCAGGTTCCCATCCAGGTCCACCCAGTCCACCAGCGGCGCCAGGTGCGCGCCCGCCGCGATGCCCAGGCCCGTCTCCACCATGCAGCCCAGCATCACCTTCAGGCCACACGCGCGCGCGGTCTCGATGATGCGCAGCGCCTCGCGGATGCCGCCGCTCTTCTGGAGCTTCACGTTGATGCCGTGGAAGCCCTCCGCCAGCTTCGGCACGTCCGACGCCTTCGTCAGCGACTCGTCCGCCACCAGCGGCAGCGGCGAGCGCGCGCGCAGCCACTTCGCGCCCTCCACGTCCGCCGCGGGCAGCGGCTGCTCCACCAGCTCCACGCCCTGGGTGGACAGCCACTGGATGTGCGCCAGCGCCTCGTCCGGCTTCCACGCCTCGTTCGCGTCCACGCGGATGGTCTGCGCCGTGAGCGCGCGCACCGTGCCGAACACCTCCTGCACGCGGTCCGCGCCCAGCTTCACCTTCAGCACCGGGAAGTCCGCCGCCTCGCGCACCTTCACGGCCAGCGTCTCCGGTACGTCGATGCCAATGGACATGGACGTCACCGGCTGCCGCCCGGGGTCCACGCCCAGCATCCGGTACAGCGGCACGCCCATCACCTTGCCCGCCCAGTCATGCAGCGCCAGGTCCACGGCGGCCTTCGCCGCGGGGTTGTCCGGCAGCGCCGCGTCCACGGCCTCGGACACGTCGCGGAAGTGGCGCAGGTCCCGGCCCTCCAGCACGGGGGCCAGCTTGTGGAGCGCGGCCTCCACCGTCTCCCAGGACTCGCCGTAGCGCACGTTGGGCGCGGCCTCGCCGTACCCCACGTGCCCCTCCGAGCGCACCTCCACGAACACGTTGCGCTTCACCGTGCTCGTGCCCCGGGCAATGGTCCAGGCGTGACGCAGCGGCAGTTCCACGGTGCGAAAGCTCAACGGCGAGGCCATGGGCGGACTCCCTCCAGGGCCCTTCCCTTAACACGGCACTCCGTGGAAACGCCGCTTCCGTTGCCTTCCCGGGCCCGAAGGCGCGACCCTGCGCGCCATGCGCCTCCTCCCCCTCGTCATCGCCTTGTTCGCGCTGGGTCCAAGCCACGCCGCGTCATCCCGTCCCGCTCCGAAGGATGAGTTCCGGACGCTGCTCGCGGAGCTCGTCGCCGCGGACACGTCCAACCCACCCGGCAATGAGACAGCCGCGGCCCGGGTGGCGGCGAAGTGGCTGCGCGAGGCGGGCATCGAGTCGGAGCTCATCGAGCCCTCGCCCGGGCGCGGCAACCTGCTGGTGCGGCTGAAGGGGAACGGCAAGGGCCGGCCGGTGCTCGTGCTCGCGCACCTGGACACGGTGCCGGCCGTGAAGGCCGAGTGGGCCACCGACCCGTGGACGCTCACGGAGAAGGACGGCCTGCTCTACGGCCGGGGCGTCCAGGACAACAAGGGCATGGCGGCGGCGAGCATCCTCGCGCTGCGGCGACTGAAGCAGGAGGGCGGGACACGCTCGCGCGACATCCTGCTGTACCTGGGCGCGGACGAGGAGGTGGGCTCCGGGCAGGGGCTGGACTGGATGATGGAGCACCGCCCGGAGCTGAAGGAGGCGGAGTTCGCGCTCAACGAAGGCGGCCTCACGGAGCTGTCGCCGGACCGCAAGGAGGTGCGCTTCGTGGCGCTCCAGGCCGCGGAGCGCGTGTCGCGCAACGTGACGCTCAAGGCCTCGGGCCCTGGAGGCCACTCCTCCGCGCCGCCCGTGGACTCAGGGCCGCTGGTGCGCGTGGCCGCGGCGGTGGCTCGCGTGGGCGCCCTCACCTTCCCCGCGCACCTGACGCCCGCCGCCCGGCTCCACGTGCAGGGCCGCGCCCAGGCGACGCCCGGGGAGCTGGGAGAAGCGCTGCGCCGCATCGCCGCGTCACCGGACGCGCCGCCCGAGGACGCCGTGGCCACCGTGGCCCGGCTGGAGCCCGCGCTGGGCGCCGTGCTGCGCACCACCTGCGTGCCCACGGTGTTCAAGGCGGGCACGAAGTCCAACGTGATTCCCGCCACGGCCGAGGCCACCGTGAACTGCCGCCTGCTGCCGGACGCGGACGCGAAGGCCGTGCGCGAGCGCATCGTCGTGGCCGTGAATGACAAGGACCTCCAGGTGGAGATGGACGTGTCGCCGCCGGACTCGCCCATGTCGCCCGTGGGGGACAACGCCATGTTCCGGGCAGTGAAGGCCGCCGCCGCGAAGGTGTGGCCGAAGGCGCCGGTGATTCCCCGCATGTCCACCGGCACCACCGAGTCCGCCACGCTGCGCCGCGCGGGCATCCACGCCTACGGCATCGACCTCTTCGCGCTGACACCGGAGGACGCGCGCACCGCGCACGCGCCCAACGAGCGCGTCCCGGTGGCGTCACTCCAGCCCGGCGCGGAGTTCGTCTACCTCACGTTGAAGCACCTGACGCGCTGAGGCACCGGGCTGGGCTACTGGCGCGTGAGCGCTTCGATTCGACGGATGACCGCCTCGCGCATCGGGTTGGAGACCGCGCGGTGCTCGAGCATGTCCGACATCCACAGGCCGTCGATGGCCAGACGGCAGAGCGTGAGCTCTGTCGACTCGCGCTCCTCGACGCTGAGCTGCTCCTCTCGTGAGTCGTCCCAGATGGAGGCCCAGAGCTCCCGGACCTCCGGGTCGAAGAGCATGAGGCCGATGAGCGAGCGCATGACGTGGGCCTCGTCGTCGTCCGCGGGAGCGGAGACCGTCACCCGGAGGTAGGCGCGGGTTCCCCTACCCCTCGGGTCCGGGTCCTTCGCCATCTCGGCGGCGACGGCCCCGGCGAACCGCTCGGTGGCGTCCTCGAACAGCGCATCCATCAGGATGGGCTTGGTCTGGAAATGCTCCAGGAGCTCCGCCTTCGAGACGCCCGCCCGCCCGGCGATGGCGTCGAGCGTGACGGCGTGGATGCCCTGCTTCAGGATGAGCCCAGCGGCGGCCCGCAGGAGCTGCGCGCGCGTCACTTCAGGCGGACCCTTGCTCTGCTCTGTCATTTGGGCCGGGACGGTACTCCTGAAGCCAGACTTTCTCGAAGCCCCATGTGAAGAGCATCCAATGGCAGGCATGACCCGTGAAGCCCTCCGCCTGGATGGGCCGGGTGACGGTGATGATGCGCGTGCCCGGCGCGCAGGTGCGCAGGTGCGCGACGAGCCGCGCCTTCGTCTCCGGGCTGAACGCCACCCAGTTGCAGAAGATGTGGGTCGCGTCCCCCAGCGGCTCGCGGGTCATGTCCCCCACGGTGAGCGTGATGCCCGCGGGCTGAAGCCACGGCGCCACGCGCGCCACGTGGTCCGCGATGAGCTCCACGCCATGCGCCTCCGCGCCCCACCACCGCGCGGCGAGCAGCACGCGTCCTCGGCCCGCGCCCAGGTCCACCACCCGGCTGCCGCGCCGCACGCCCGCCTTCCTCAAGAACCACAGCGCCGTCACCAGCGGCGTCTCGCCGTACATCAGCTCCCGGAAGGACTGGCCCGTGGACTGGAGCACGAGCGCCATCTCGAAGGTGCGCCGCGCGCTGTAGGGCGTGCGCAGGACGCGCTGCCACCACAGCCCCATGTATGGCTTCACGAGCCGGGGACGCGGCAGCAGCAGCAGCAGGTCCGTCACGCGCAGCACGACCGCGATGACGATGCCCAGCAGTTGCAGCAGCAGCCGCTCCCAGAATGGCAGCTCGTACGCGTCCAGCACGTCGTCGCTGCGCGATGGGGGCTTGGGAGGCGGCGCGGGGTCCGTCATGCGGCGCGGAGGCTGTCCGGATTCCGGACGCCACGCAACGGCTCCGCGTCGGACCGGAACGCGCCTGCCTCCCGTGCGGACGCGCGAGAGGACCCGATGCGTGAGGCCGCGCCCACCCGCATCGACCTCACCTCGAAGCTGTCCAGCTGAAGCGTCACAACAGCTTCTTCGCCGCCTTGGCCAGGGCCTTGTCCTCGGCCAGGGCGGGGACCTCCATGAGGCGCTGGGCGATGTGCTTGCCCACCACCGCGCTGGACGCCGCCACCTTCAGGTAGACCGCCGCGCGGGCCAGCAGGTCCGGCTGTCCAAGGGACGCCTTCAGCCGGGCCTCCAGCGCCCGGGCCAGGCCGGTGGGCTGGAAGTTCTCGAAGACGCCCCGGAACGCCTTGCGCTCCAGCTCCTCCGGGCGCTTTTCAGCCAGGTCCAGCGCGGGCTGCAAGAGGGCCAGCCCCAGCGAGCGCATGGCCTCCGCGACGACGCCGGGCTTCCATCCGTCCACGAACGCCAGCAGCAGGGCCTCCGCGCCGCGCACGTCACCCAGCATGCCCAGCGCGTACACGGCGTGCTTCGCCTCCACGTCGTCGTGGCCGCGGCCCTGCACCATGACGATGAAGCGGTCGAGCACCTCCGCGTCCCCCACCCGCGCCAGCGCCTCCGCGGCCTCGCGCCGCACCTCGCGCGCCGGGTCCCCGTGCAGCACCTGGCGCAGCACGGGCATGGCCACCGTGCCCAGGTCCGCCAGCATGGCCACGGCCGCCCCGCGCGAGTCCTTCGTCGTCTCCGACAGCGCCGCCTGCATCAGCGGCACCGCCTTCTCCTTGCGGCGCCGCGCGAGTTCCAGCACCGCCGCCTCGCCCATCTCCCGGGCCTGCACGTCCTCCAGCGTCTCCTTCGCGAACAGGCGCAGGCCCATGTCATGGCCCCTGCGCGTCACCGCGTCCAGCTCGCGCCGGGCCTGCACGCCGCCCAGCACGCCCAGCACGCGGATGGCGGTGCGGCGCACCATGCGGCTGTGGTGCTCGCCCAGCGCGCTCTTCGCGGCGCCCAGCGCGCCCTCGCCCAGCGCCGCCACCGTCCGCGCCACGAAGGCGCTGGCCGCGCCGTCGCTCCACGTCGGATAGAACTCCCGCGCCAGCACGTCCGAGCCCAGGCTCGCGTAGTAGCGCGCCGCGTGCGCCGCCGCCTCGTAGCGCGTCAGCTCCCCGCGCGCCCGGCGCACCATGGCCTCGCCCGGCGTCAGCACCTCCTCCGGCCGCTGCACGCGGATGCTCGGGTGCGTGGGCACGGCCTCCAGCTGGGACAGGTCCACCTGCACCGCGCCCGACAACCGCACCAGCGCGATGCCCAGCACCTGGTACACCTTGATGAAGTCATCCAGCCGCTCCGCCGGATCCGGGCGCTGCGCCAGCGCCTCCAGCAGCGCGCCCGGCTTCTCCAGCCCCAGCTCCTTCAGCCGCGACACCAGCGGCTCCACCGTCCGCGTCGACACCGCCGACAGGCCGCTGGCGAACGCGTCCGCCAGCTCGTCGCGCACCTCCGCCAGCGCGATGGCCGCCCGCGACGCACCGGCCGCCCGGGCCGCGTCCGCCCACCCGCTGCGGGGCAGCGCGTTGGGAGCCGCCGGGGCCCGCACGCGTCCGCGACGGCGCGGCGACGCGGGCGCATCCTCCGCGCGTCCCAGCGTGCGCAGGTCCAACCCCTCCGGCGTCCGCACCACCACGGCCGAGGGGAACAGCGTGGGGAGCGCCGCCTCCAGGCCCACGTCGCCCAGCACCGCCACGAGCTTCGCGTCCTCCAGCGCCGTGGACAGCGGCTCCTCCAGCGACGGGTCCACGGGCAGGAAGAGTCCCCGCCCCGAGCCGTCCACGAACTGCGAGCGGGCCCCGCTGGCGAGCAGCGTCTCCACCCGCACCGACACCGGCAGCAGGTCCGGCGCGAACACGTCCTTGCGGTGCTCCTGGAAGGCCGCCATCACCGCGCCCACGTCCGGCAGCGCCACCTCCACCAGCCGCTCCAGCGCCGCCCGGTCCACCGGAGCGCCGTCCTTCCACGACTCCAGATCCAACCGGTGCGGCGCGAAGCCCGGGTACTGCCCGCCGTGCGCGCCGTCGAGCACCGCGCCCGCGTGGCTCGTCTTGGGCGCCACCGTCTTGAGGTTCGCGGGGAGGATCTGCTTCTCGCTGTAGTGCGAGCCCGACGCCAGGTCCACGAAGCGGCTCTCGCGCACCATGAACCTGTCCGGCGTCACCCTGGCGGAGAACGCGTACTCCACCAGCTTGAGCCCCGCGACGGGCGCGCGGTCCTTCTTCGTCCACGTCCTGCCAATCAGCTCTTCCACGTGGCGGGGCTCCAGCGCCTCGCCGCCCAGGTGCTTCTCCACCTTGCGCGCGGTGAGCAGCATGTCCGCCACCAGGTCCGTGTACACCGGCGCCTCGAAGGTGCCCGTGCGCGACGCGGCCGCGTCCAGGAGGCCCGCCAGCTCCACCGCCCGGGCGGCCAGCCGCCTCAGGCCATTGGCCCTGAGCGCCTCGCCCAGCGCGCGCACCTGCTCCGGCCGCTCCGCGCCCAGCGACGCCACGCCGGACAGGCCCAGCTCGCGCACCAGCGTGGACACCTGCGCCACGCCCGCCTTCATCAGGTCGCCCGTTTCGGCCTTGCCCTTCTTCACGCTCTTCTTCGCGCCGCCGGAGCCCGCGGGCGCCGCCGGAGCCGACTCCGCCGTCACGAAGGCCTGCGGGGCCCGGGCCCACGCCACCAGCAGCGCCGCCGCGTGCTTGCAGAACGGACGCGAGCGTGCCGCCATGCACGAGCACCGCCCCTTCACGTCCGAGCGCGCCTCGCCGAACACCAGCGAGACTTTGTACGGCGTCGCTCCGGAGCCCGCCGCGTCCGCGAAGAGCCGGTTCTCGTAGCGCGACAGGTTGGACAGCTGCTTGCCGTCGAACAGCTCCGCGCCCTTCTGCAGCTCCGCCTTGTCGCTGATGATCTCCGTCATCCCGCCCAACCCGATGACGGGCCGTACGTCAGCCATGACGCTCCCCCTTCTTGTCGGCGGACGCGAGCAGCGGCGCCAGGTCCTGGTTGCGCATCACCCGCTCCACCACGTCCACCAGCTTGCGCGGCGTGCACCCGAAGCACGGAATCCCCAGCGCGGTGAGCTGCTCCGCCATCGCGTGGTCATACGAAGGCCGCCCGCTGTCCGACAGCGCCAGCAGGCACAGCACCTTGGAGCGCGAGTCCACCAGCTGCCTCAAGCGGGCCACCAGCTCCTCGGCGTTTCCGCCCTCGTACAGGTCGGTGATGAGGATGAAGAGCGTCTTCTCCGGCCGGCGCACGTAGTGCTCCTGCGCGTACGCCACCGCCCGGTTGATGTCCGTGCCGCCGCCCAGCTGCGCGGAGAAGAGCACCTCCACCGGGTCCGCCAGCACGGGCGTCATGTCGACGATCTCCGTGTCGAACAGCACCAGGCTCGTGCGCAGCACGTCCAGCGACGCGAAGATGGCCGCCATCACGGAGCTGTACACCACGCTCTCCGCCATGGAGCCGGACTGGTCCACCACCAGCGTCACGTCCCACTCATGGTGACGGCGCTGGTTGGGCCAGAAGTAGAAGCGCTCCGGGATGAGGCGCTTCCGCTCCGCGTCCCAGCCCTTCAGGTTGGAGCGGATGGTGCGGCGCCAGTCGATGTTGCGCGCGATGGGGATGGGGCTCGTCCTGTCCCGGCGCAGCGCCCCCAGCACCGCCGTGCGCAGCGGGGACTCCAGCTTCTTGCGCAGGTCCTCCACCACCTCCCGGATGATGGCGCGCGCGGTGTCCTTGGCCTGCTCCGGGATGAGCCCCCGGGCGCTCACCAGCGTCGTCACCAGCTCCAGGTTCTTGTCCAGGAAGGGCAGCGTCTCCGGCTCGAAGAGCAGCTGGGTGAGGCCCTTCTTCTCGATGGCGTCCTTCTGCACCAGCGCGATGACGTCGTCCTGGAAGAAGTCGCGCAGCGCGCCCAGCCACTTGGGCAGGTACGGCTTCGAGCCGCCCCTGCCGGCCGAGCGCTCGCCGTAGACGAACGACAGCGCGTCATCCAGTCCCTCCAGGTCGTCGCCCTCCAGGTCCACCGTGCCCGCGCTGGCGCCCAGCGCGCTCAAGGAGGGGCACGAGCCCGTCTTCTCCGCCTCCGGGCCCAGCGCCAGCCGCCAGCGCAACAGCGCGTCGCGGTCCTTCGGTTCCAGGTCCTTGGGGTCCACGCTCATAGCAGGTCGTCCAGGTCGTCCAGGGCCTTGCCCAGGTCCGCGCTCAGGTCCTTCAGCGTCGCCTTGTCCTTCTCCTCCAGCACCGCCTTCACCGCGCGGCCCTTGTCCTTCAGCTGGCGCACGCCCATCACGTTCTCCATCAGGTAGCGGCGCTCGGTGGCCCCCAGCGCCCCCAGCGCCCGGCGCAGCACCGGCAGCGTCTGCCGGAAGCGCTCCGGCTCCACGCTGGTGAGGAAGTCATCCAGCGCCTTCACCACGTCGCGGCTCTTCACCAGCACCAGCGCGTTCACCTGGAGGAAGCCCTCCAGGTACGCCGCCGCGTCCGAGGGCTCCACCGCCGCCGACAGCCGCCGCCCCACCTCCAGCGCCACGTCCGCCTCCGGCAGCTCGCGCGCCAGGTACAACAGACCCGTGGCCAGCCCCGACGTGGCCGGGTGCACCGCGTGGCTCTCCATCAGCCCACGCGCCTCCAGAAGCCAGCCCTCTTTGTCCGCGCGAGGCTGGGACAGCGCGACTTCATGCAGCGTGCGCAGCGCGTCCAGCACCGGGGGCACGCCTTCCGGTGCGCAGGCGCTGGCCTCACGCACGCGCAACAGCGCCCGGTTGAAGGTCTTCTCCCCCAGGGCCGCGACCGCCTCGTCACCCACGTCCGAGTGCGCGCGCGAGGTGCCATAGGCCATCAGCCCCGACAGCGCCCGCGCCGCGTTCGCCAGCGATGGCAGGTCCGCGTCCGTGGCCGCGTGCGCGTCACAGACCTTGAGCGCCTGGGCCACCGTCTGCGAGCAGCCGGTGATGACGGACTCCAGCAGCACGTCCGCCGCCTCCGCCGTCGTCTTCGCCTGGGTCAGCCGCTCCTGGAGCATGCGCGTCGTCACGGCCTCCAGCGAGTCGCCCAGGACAATCTTCTCCACCAGCGCGACGTCCGTGGACGGCGTCCACTGCGCCTGCCAGGCCTCGCGCACGCGGGTGAGCGCCGCGTAGCCACCGGCCTCGCCCTCCGCGCTGCTCTTTCGCGACGAGCCCGTCCCGGACAGCGACGCGTACGGGATGCCCGCCACGCGCAGCCGGTGCAGGAACACGGAGGAGCCCACCTCCACCGGGTTGTTGAGCCTCAAGCTGAACGTCTCCGGGCTGTCCGTGCGCGGCAGCCGCCGCTCGCCCACCTCGCGCCAGAACTCCGCCTGGAGCGAGTTCTGCCCGATGCGGCTCGCCACCTGCCCCACTTCGTGGCCGATGACGCTCTTCCACAGGAAGCTGTCCACGTGCGTCGCGTCCCCGCGGCACAGCGTGGCCACGGTGGCCTCGCGCAGTTCGTCCAGGCCCGGCGCGCTCTTCTCGCGCAGGTCCGACAGCGTCACCGCCAGCCGGTACGCCTCCAGCACGTCCGACAGCGACGCGGAGAAGCCTCGCATCCGCAGGTGCGCCGCGAAGTCCAGCAGCACCTCCAGCGTGGCCCGCCGGAAGTCGCAGTTCGCCTCATGGGCCTTCTGGTAGAAGTGCGGCGCCCGGTTGCCCGCGCCGTAGCCCAGCTGCTCCGCCAGGCGCGGGAAGCTGTACGGAATCACCGTCACCGCGCACGGCCCGGCTTCGGGCAGCTTCGCCTCCTCCTTCGGATCCACGTCCCCCGCGAGGAACGCCGCCGTATGCGCCGCGCCCGCGACGACGGCCACCTTCTCCGGCGCCACGCCCCCCGCCACCACCTCCAGCACCTTGCGCGCCATGAAGGCGTCACGCTGGCGGTGGTAGCCCGGCCGGGGCCCCGCGTTGACCACGTCCGCCCAGGCGGTGAGCACCGGCCGGAACTGCTCCGGGCTCCAGTCCGGCGCCTCGAAGGACGCCTCCCAGAACTCCTCGAAGGAGCGGTGCCCCTGCGAGCGCGCGAACGCCTCCGTGAGCGGCATCGCTTCGTCGGGGACGCCCGTGCCCTCTTCCGTCCCTTCCGTCTCCACGCCCAGGCCGGGCGCCTGGCGGTCCACCGCGAGGCTGACGCCCACCGGGATGTCGATGAACTCCACCCGCGCGCCGTTCGCCCGGGCCCACTTCAGCGCCTGGTACTCCGGCGAGTACGCCGCGAAGGGCCACAGCGACGAGGACGGGGTGCCGTCCGTGCGGTAGCCCAGGATGGCCACGGGCGGGCGCGTCTGCGCGTCGCACAGCACGTCCACCAGCGCCGTCGCGTCGCAGGGCCCCTCCACCAGGACGACGGAGGGCTTCACGCGCTCCAGCCACTTCAGGAGCACCGCGGTGGTGCGCGGCGAGTGGTGACGGACCGGGAAGTGCTGCACCCGGGAGAGCAGTGCCAGGTCCATCAGCCCCTCAAGAGCTTCTTGCTCGCGGAGTACAGGTCCTTCCACGGGCCGGTGCGCCCCTTGGCCACCGTCTCCATGTACTCGCGCAGCGCCTTCACGTCGTCCTCCTGCTCCTTCACCACCGCGCCCACCAGCGACGCCGCCAGCTCGTGCGACGTCACCGTCCCGGAGCCGAACTGCTGCGCCAGGATGGAGCTGTTGAAGAGCACGCTGATGGCCTCCGCCGTGGACAGCACCGCGCCCGGCGTGCGCACCTTCGTCTTGCCGTCCTTCGTCACGCCCTTGCGCAGCTCATGGAAGAGCGTCAGCAGCACGCGCGACAGCTCCTCCGGCGGCGGCACGCCCACCTGGTAGTCCGTGCGCAGCTCCGCCTCGCGCTTGGTGACGATTTGGATCTCCTGCTCCAGGTCCTCCACCACCGGCACGGTGACGAAGTTGAAGCGGCGCTTGAGCGCGGCGCTCATCTCGTTGACGCCGCGGTCGCGCGTGTTCGCGGTGGCGATGAGGTTGAAGCCGCGCTGGGCGCTCGTGATTTCTCCCAGCTCCGGCACGGACACCTGCTTCTCCGACAGGATGGAGATGAGCGAGTCCTGGATCTCCGGCGACGTGCGCGTCACTTCTTCAAAGCGCGCGAACTTGCCCGTGCGCATGGCGCGCAGGATGGGCGACGGCACCAGCGCTTCGGGCGTGGGCCCCTGCGCGAGCAAGAGCGCGTAGTTCCACGAGTACTTGATGTGGTCCTCGCTGGTCCCCGCCGTGCCCTGCACGACGAGCGCGGACGTGCCGCTGATGGCCGCGGACAGGTGCTCCGACAGCCAGCTCTTCGCGGTGCCCGGCTCGCCCACGAGCATCAGCGCGCGGTCCGACGCGAGCGTCGCGATGCACACCTGGATGAGCCCCTTGTCGCCCACGTACTTGGGCGTGATGGCCACGCCCCCCACGGGCTTGGGGCTGCCCAGGATGTACGTCTCCACCGCGCGCGGCGACAGCGCCCAACCCGGTGGGCGGGGCTTGTCGTCATGCGCGGCGAGTGCGTCCAGCTCGTTCTTGTACTTCGCTTCGGCAGGCAGGCGGATGTCCGGCATGAGCTGCACGCTATCCACCCGGTCTGACATCCGGCAAACGCCCTGCCTGCCTCGCGCGTCGCCTCCGGGGCCTTGCGACGGACGACCTGCCCGGGTGCCTGGCGCTCAGGAAGCGGCGGCGCCCGGCGCGTGCATCCACTGGACGAGCTGGACGATGACGCCGTTCGCGTCGGCGACCTGGAAGTAGCGCTCGCCCCAGGCCTCCGTCTCGATGGGCGTCAAAATCTTCACGCCCTCCGCCTGGATGCGTGCGTATTCCGCGTCGATGTCCTCCACGACGAACGCGACGATGAGCCCGTCCGCCCGCCGCGTCTTCAGGGACTCCGGCTTGAGCGTCTTCAGGCCCGTGCGCAGGTAGATGACGTTGAAGCCCACGTCGGGCCGGGCCAGGGACACGAAGCCGTCCGCGGCCATCGCCTCCGTGAAGCCGAAGTGGCGCTTCAGGAAGGAGGCCGAGGCCTCCACGTCATCGACATTCAGGGACACGGCGGAAGCGGTGACTCGCATGGGCGGTCCTCCTCACCACGGGTTCCAGGAAACCCAATCTACGTACGCCGTACGGAGTTGTGCGTCAAGGCGGCGGCGTTGGAAGAATCCGGCGCATGGCATCGCATCGCAGCAGCATGGGAGACCCCACGCGGACGCTGGAGCTGCTGTGGCGGGACTCCCGGCCCTCTCAAGGTCAGCGGGGTCCGAAGCAGGGGCTCACGGTCAGCGCCGTCGTGGACGCGGCGGTGGCGCTGGCGGACGCGAGCGGGCTGGACGCGGTGACGATGCGGGCGCTGGCGGGGAAGCTCGGCATCGCGCCCATGGCGCTCTACACGTACGTGCCCGGGCGGGCGGAGCTCATCGACGTGATGCTCGACACCGTCTACGCGGGCATGGCCCGGCGCAAGCCGAAGGGGACGGACTGGCGCTCGAGGCTGGAGGCCGTGGCCCATGACAACCGGGCCCTGTTCACCCGGCATCCCTGGCTCGCGGACGTGTCCACCTCGCGCCCTCCCCTGGGGCCCGGGCAGATGGCGAAGTACGAATACGAGCTCCAGGCGTTGGAAGGCGTGGGCCTGGACGACGTGGCGCAGGACGCGGCGTTGACGTTCGTGCTGGGCTTCGTGGAGTCCTCCGCCCGGGCGGCCCTGGACCAGCGCGCCGCGCGGCTGGAGTCACAGATGGGTGACGGGGCCTGGTGGGAGGCGAACGCGCCCCTGCTCGCGCGCATGTCCGACCCGGAGCGCTATCCCCTGGCGTCCCGGGTGGGCTCCGCGGCGGGCAAGGCCCATGGCGCCGCGTATGACCCGGACCACGCCTATGCGTTCGGGCTGGAGCGCGTCCTGGACGGGCTGGCCGTGCTCATCGAACGGCCCCGGGCACGCCGTGGCCAGGCCCGGAAGCGCGGCACCTAGGTCCTGTTCCCCCTCAATTTTCCGAGCCCCTCCCGGCCTTCCGAGCCCCCCTGACAGGGGCTTCGCCTCGGAAGGCCGTCTGGCATCCGCATTGCTCAAGGTCCCGGGCACACGTCCTTTCCGGGAGCCTCCTTGAACATCCATCGACTGCGCCGTCTCTTCTCGCGGGCCCTGAGCACGTCGCTCGCCACGCCGCTGGTGCTGGCGGGCTGTGGCGTCAACCTGGGGAACAGCGCGGACCTGACGGGCTTTTCGCAGGTCGCGTGTGAGGAGCACCGTCTGTCGTTCGGGAACCTGACGCTCTCTTCCGCGCAGGACTTCGTCCAGCTCCGGGGCTTCTACAGCAACGTCCCGTGGGAGGATGCGCGCTCCTTCGGGAGCTCGTCCTCGGGACAGGCCTGCGCGACAGCCACGGACGTCCCCGCCTGTCAGACGGCCGTGGAGGACGCGAGCACCTCGAAGGGCTTCCATCGCGACTGCTTTGACTTCTGTCAGGAGTACTTCCTGCTCACGACGTCCGGCGACACCGTGACGACGTATACGACCGAGCCCTCCGTGCAGGACCTGCTGGGCACGATCGACACGGTGGAGGAGGCCGCGCTCCGGGCCTTCGCCGCGGGCTACAACCTGAGCTGCTACGAGTTGGAGCGCGGCGCCGTGAAGCAGAACAAGGACGGCAGCTTCGACGTCATCGGCACGCAGGGCCATTCGTGCGGCGCCAGCACGGACCTCACACAGCACCGGGTGCGGGTGTCCCGCTCTGGAGACGTGAGGCAGTTGGAGAAGTACATCCTGGAGAAGGGCGATCCCAACTGCGTCATTGGCCGGCGGCCCGTGGGGCTGCAGGCCGCGGAGGCCTGCGAGAACCCGGAGACCCTGGGGAGCTACTTCGCGGACGCGGCCCGCCTGGAGGCGGCGTCCGTGCATGCCTTCCTGCGGCTGCGGGATGAACTGGCGCTGCACGGCGCGGACGTGGGCCTCCAGGACGCGGCCCGCCGCAGCGCCATGGAGGAGGTCCAGCACGCGCAGGTGACGGAGCGGATCGCGCGCCGCTTCGGAGGCACGCCCCAGCGTCCGGTGGTGGAGGAGCTGCCCCTGCGCTCGCTGGTGGACGTGGCGCTGGAGAACGCGGTGGAGGGCTGCGTGCGGGAGACGTACGGCGCGCTGCTCGCGCATCACCAGGCGCTGCACGCGCGCGACCTGGAGGTGCGGCAGGCCATGGTGCGCATCGCGGAGGACGAGACGCGGCACGCGGCGCTGTCGTGGGACATCGACCAGTGGGCCCGGCCGCGCCTGTCCGCCGAGGAGCGCGAGACCCTGCGCGAGGCGCAGAAGCGCGCGGTGGCGCTCCTGCGTGAGGAGGTCGCGGTGCCGCTCGACGCGAGCATCATCACGCTGGCGGGCATGCCCACGCCGGAGGCGGCGCTGGCGCTGCTGGACACGCTGGAACAGGACCTCTGGGCATGAGCCACTTCTTCCCGCGCGCCCTGGTGGGCATGACGTTGCTGCTGGCTGGCTGTGATTCCACGGCGGACACGGACGGCTACAAGGAAGTCGCCTGCGCGTTCTGGGGGAGCAGCCACCCCTTCTTCGACGACCTGCGTCCCGCGCAAGGGCTGGACGCGGTCCAGGTCCGCGTCGCGAACGTGACCCGCGCCGAGGAGGATCCGCCCTCCTCCGCGCTCACCCTGTGGGGTGAGGCCTGCGCGACGGCCCGTGACGTCCCCGCGTGTCAGGCCGCCGTGGCTGCGTCACGGCCTCCCGAGGGCTTCCACTTCTATTGCTTCGAAGGCAAGTGCTCCTACCGCTTCCTGCTCACGACCCAGGGCGACGAGGTGCGGATCCACTCCAGGCCGGAGACCCTCAAGGAAGCGCTGGGGACCATCGACACGGAGCAGGAGGCGGTCCTCAGGGTCTACGCGATGGGTTACGACTTCCTCTGCTACGACGTGGAGCAAGGGGGCGTGAAGACGAACGCGGACGGCAGCTACGGCGTCATCGGCTACCGGGGCCTCCAATGCGACCGGGACATCCCCATCACGCAGCACGTCTTCCACGTGTTCCCCTCAGGAGAGGTCCGCGAGCTGGAGAGCCATGTGCTGAAGGGAGGCACGGAGACCTGCGACTTCGAAGCACACTGAGCCCGCCATCTGTCCGCTCAGCCTGACTTTCCAGGAATCCGACTTGAGCCCCCGCGCGAGCGTTTGCGACACTCCACCCCGTGAACGCCCGCGCTCGCGTCCTCTCCGCTGTCCTGCTGGCCACCTGCATCTGGGCCTGCGCCTCCTCGCCACCGTCACCGTCCACGGACGCAACGCCGGAGACCGGCTCGCCCGCGCGCCTGTGGCAGAAGACGGCCGTGTCAGGGGACCTCGCGCGCTTCTCGCGTGACGGCACGCGCGTCACCGCGGAGGGCGCGCTGGAGCTGGACCCGTCCACCGCGAAGGAGGGCACCGACCCGTTCCCCGCTGGCGGCTGGCTCGACGGCGGCAGCTTCTACAATGGCGGCACCTTCCGCGTCGGCACCGCCACCTCCGAGGTCCAGTCCGTCCCCGGCGGCTTCGACAGCGTGGTGCCGTCCTTCGACGCCCAGACGCCTCCCGGCACCTGGGTGAAGCTCACCGTCTCCGCCCGCGTCGAAGGCACCTGGACGAAGGACTACGAGCTGGGCGTCTGGGCCTTCGACACCACCACCGTCGCGCGCCACAGCGTGGACGGCCAGGGCGATGACGACGGCAACGTCCTCACGGACACCCTCAACCTCAAGCGCCGGGCGGACGCCCTGCGCGTCACCGTCCACCTCTTCTCCGAACGCCAGGACACCAGCCCCCGCGTCCGCGCGCTCGCCGCCGCCGTCACCGACACGCGCCGGACACCCAGGGACCTCCCGTCGGACCGCACCGCGTGGGGCGTCGTGCTCGACGTGCCCGGCTACTCGCAGATGATCTACCCCGACGGCGGCGAGGTCTGGTGCTCCCCCACCTCCACCACCATGCTCCTGGGCTACTGGAGCCGGAGGCTGGGCCGCGCGGACCTGGAGCACCCCGTGCCCACCGCCGCCGCCCACACCTATGACTGGGTCTACAAGGGCACCGGCAACTGGGCCTTCAACACCGCCTACGCCGCCAGCATGTCCAATGGCGCGCTGCACGGACTCGTCGCCCGCTTCGACTCGTTCGCCCCCGTGGAGCGCCTCATCGCCGCCGGCATCCCCGTCAGCATCAGCATCGCCTACGAACCCGGCGAGCTCCCCGGCGGCGCCGCCCGCCGCACCGACGGCCACCTCATCGTCGTCCGGGGCTTCACCGACACCGGCGACGTCGTGGTCAACGACCCTGCTTTCGGCTCCAACGAAACCACCCACGCCACCTACCCCCGCGCCGAGCTGTGGCGCGCCTGGCAGCACTCCCGGGGGGCCTCGTACGTGCTCTGGCCCGCCGGTACCCCGCTGCCCGAACCGGGCCTGCTCCCCCTCCCGTAGCCCGCGCGTCCAGCGGCGAACACCCGGCCAACGCGGCGCGGCGCGCAGTGTCCACTGGCCGTGGCGTCAGGCCCCCCGTCCCTTGACGCAAGGCCATGCGTGAGCGGCCTGACATGACCTTTAGCCTTCAGTCCGCCGAAATTAGGCTTGATTTCGCGTGGCGGAATGTAAATACCTGCGCCCGTGCATTTGATGTCTCCGCCGGTATTCCGGAACCGGGGACACGCCTGGAGGCAGGACCATGGAGCAGAAGCCGCTGCGGGACTTCCTGGAGATTCCCTACGACGAGCTGGAGGAGCTCAACCTCCGGGTGAAGGAACAGCGCCTCCGCCGCGAGTCGCCGGACAAGATCCGCGAGGAGCGGATCAAGTACCTGACGGACGAGAAGCGCATCAAGGCCGTCACCGTGTGCTTCACGGACCTCGAAGGCCGGCTGCACATGCTGGACTACGACAAGAAGTTCCTCCTCAAGAGCGCGGACAACCTCACCTTCGACGGCTCCTCCATCCGCGGCTTCTCCGCGCAGGCGGAGAGCGACCTGCGCCTGAACGTGGACTGGAGCGCGTTCTACTGGCTGCCCTCGGACATCTTCGGCCCCGGCAAGGTGCTGGCGTTCTGCGAGGTGCTGGAGCGCGACGGCACGCCGTACCACTCGGACATGCGCGGGCAGCTCAAGCGCGCCACGGAGGCGCTGTTCCAGAAGGACGGCACCGTGTTCCACGCGGCGCCGGAAATCGAAGGCTTCCTCTTCAAGAACCGTGACGCCGAGCGCCACTACCACGAAGAGGGCAAGTTCGAGTTCATCTCCATCGGCGGCTACTACCACGCGCTGCCGGGCGACGGGCTGCGCACCTTCATCGACAAGGCCGCGGAAGCGCAGCGCGCCATGGGCTTCCAGAACGAGAAGGACCACCCGGAGGTGGCGCCCTCCCAGTTCGAGATGAACTTCTCGTACAGCGAGGCGCTGGTCGCCGCCGACCAGATCCAGCTCTACAAGCTGCTGTGCCGCCAGGTCGCCGCGCAGCAGGGGCTGACGGCCAGCTTCCTGCCCAAGCCCGTCACGGGCGTGAATGGCAATGGCATGCACATCAACATGTCGCTGTCGAAGAACAACAAGAACCTGTTCTACGACAAGGGCGGCCAGGACGGCCTGTCGGCCATGGGCTGGGAGTTCATCGACCGCATCCTGAACAACGCGAATGACATCTGCCTGGTGCTCAACTCCAGCGTGAACGCGTACCGCCGCCTGGATCCGCACTACGAGGCGCCCAACCAGATCAAGGCCTCCGCGAACAACCGCGGCGCCATGGTGCGCATCCCGTTCGGCAACGAGCGCAGCGCGCGCGTCGAGTGCCGCTCCGTGGCGCCGGACGCGAACCCGTACATGGTGCTCTTCACGCTCCTGAAGACCGGCCTGGAGGGCCCGCAGCCGCAGGAGGACGCGGAGACCAAGCGCAGCCGCACGCGCTTCCTGCCGGACAACATCTACGACGCGGTGCGCTTCTTCAAGGGCAGCCAGTTCGTCGCGCAGGCGCTGGGTGAGCAGGTGCAGGGCAAGTACGCGGAGCTGAAGATTGCCGCCGCGGACCGCTGCCCCAAGCAGCTGGGCACCCGCGTGAAGGAGTCAGAGATCCAGTTCCACCACGAGGTGACCAACCAGTACCTCTGGAACCTCTTCTAGAGCTGGCGGTAGCGCGCCTGGAGGAACAGGTAGGCGGCGTAGGCCACCAGGCCCGCCGCCACCACTCCCAGGAGCACGTCGCCCGCGGGTTGGCGGGCGACGACGGCCAGGGCCTCTCCCAGGCCCTTGGCCTCACCGGGGTTCGCGTCCACGCCCGCGAGCACCAGGAACCCGCCGATGACGGTGAACACCACGCCTCGCGCGGCGATGCCGAACTGGCAGACGCGCTCGATGCGGTGCTGATGCGCCGCCGCCAGGCCCGTGAGCGAGAGCTTCTCCCGGAACTTCGCCTTCCACGCCGTGTGGAACTGCTTCAGCGCGAAGCCGATGATGCCCAGCCCCACCAGCACCACCAGGACGCGGCCGAAGGGCTGCTCCATCAGCGTCGCCGTCCACCCCTGGGTGCCCTTGCCCTTGCCCTGTGACGCGCCCACCACGGTCTTCACGGCGAACAGCGCCAGCGAGCCGTAGATGACGCCGCTGATGAAGTACATGGCGCGCGCGGCGAGGCCCTTCGCGTCCGAGCCCTTGTCCTCCGTGTCCGCGAACGCCTGCGCGAAGCGCCAGATGACGTACCCCACCAGGCCCACCGCCAGCAGCGACAGCAGCGCGATGCCGAAGGGCCCGTGCGCTACGGTGGCGACAGCGCCGTGGCTGTCGGTGGCGCGTCCGCCCTCGCCCGCCGCGAGCTTCAGCGCGAGCACGCCGATGATGGCGTACACGCAGCCCTTCGCCGCGTAGCCCATGCGGCCCAGCTTCTTCGCCCACGGGTGGTTCGCGGCATCCTTGGCGCCCCGAGACAGCCGCTCCATCCCCGGCCCACGCATCACGTCCATCGTCGCCATGCGGTCTCCCTCCTCCCGGTCTTCGGACCGAAGGACAGGGTGCGCATTCCACGGCGCGGGCGGGCACCGGGCGCTCCTCCCGGTTCCCCGTCCGGCCGGGGAACGGAGGGCCCGGCCGGCTGGCTGCTTCAGCGCAGGTTCTTCACGGCCTGGACCACGCGGGGCCACTCCTTGGAGCGCGGGTCGATGAGCTCGAAGTGGCCCGCGCCCTTCAGAGGCACGAGGTGCACCGGGTCCTTCTGCTGGACGCCCCGGGCGTGGAAGCCCTCGCTGACCTTCAGGGGGACGGTGTCGTCCTCGGTGCCGTGGAGGAGGACCTGCGGCAGCTTCAGCGGCTGGAGCGCGGCGGGGGACGCCACGGCGTAGCGCTCTGGCACTTCCTCCGGGGTGCCGCCCATGAAGGTCTTCACGATGCCCTTGCCCAGGTCCAGCGCCGCGCCCTGCGCGAGGTCCAGCACGCCGGCCAGGGACACGACGCCCTTCAGCTTCAGCGGGGCGTCGCGGTACAGCGCCTGCTTCGGCGTGAGGCGGTGGCGCGCGGCCAGCCACATGGCCAGGTGTCCGCCCGCGGAGTGGCCCATGGCCACCACGTTGGAGAGGTCCAGCCCCAGCGACGGGGCCGCGCTCATCAGGTGGTCCGCCGCGGAGGCCACGTCCTCCAGCGTGCCGGGGAAGCCGCCGCCGTCCTGGCCCACGCGCCGGTACTCCACGCTCCACGTCGCGAAGCCGCGCTTCGTCAGGTCCGCGCACAGGTGGCCCGCGTGCTCCAGGCCGTACTCGGCGCGCCAGAAGCCGCCGTGGACGAAGAGGACCACGGGGTGCGGGCCCTTGCCCTTGGGCTTGCGCAGCTCGGTGAACTGCTGCGGGGCTTCGCCATAGGCGATGCGCGCGTCCGGCGGAGGCTGCGGCGTTTCCAGGACCCACATGGAGCTCATGCCGCGCATCTTGGGAACGCGCGGCCGGACACCGCAAGCCGCGCCGCGCCGCCGTGCGCGGGGGATGGGCGCTCCGGTACGCTCCCGGCGTGCTTGAAGCGAATGAAGCGGAGCTGCGCCTGGCCCTCGCCGAGGGGCTGCTCTCCCGCGAGGACGTGGACGCCCTGCGCGAAGAGGCGGCGCGGCGCGGCGTCTCTCCCCTGCAGCTGCTCGTGGAGCGCGGGCGGCTCACCGGCGATTCGCTCGTGTCACTGCGCCGGAACCTGGCCCTGGCCCCTCCTCCGGGCACCGCCGACGACACGCTGCCCCCGGGCGCGGCCCCAGGCTCCGGGGTGGACGGTCCCGCGTTTCCGGTGCCGCACTGGACGCTCTACCGGCCCATCCGCTTCCTGGGCCAGGGCGGCATGGGCCGCGTCTTCCTGGCGCGGGACCTGCGGCTGCACCGTGACGTGGCGTTGAAGTTCGTGCGCGACGAGGACCCGGAGCTGTCCCGCCGCTTCATCTCCGAGGCCCGCGCCCAGGCCCGCGTGGACCACGAGCGCGTCTGCCGCGTGTACGAGGTCGGCGAGGTCCAGGGCCGCGCGTACATCGCCATGCAGTACATCGCGGGGGCACCGCTGCACACGCTCGCCGGGACGCTGTCCGTGGAGCAGAAGGCGCTGGTGCTCCGGGACGCCACGCTGGGTGTGCACGCGGCCCATCTGGCGGGGCTGGTGCACCGGGACCTCAAGCCCTCCAACATCCTCTTGGAGCGCGGCGAGGACGGCGCCCTGCGCCCCTACGTCATGGACTTCGGCCTGGCGCGCGACTGGACCCGCGACGATGGCGCCACCGCGACGGGCACCGTGCTGGGCACGCCCCAGTACATGTCCCCGGAGCAGGCCCGGGGTGAGGTCACCCGGTTGGACCGGCGCGCGGACGTCTACAGCCTGGGCGCCACGCTGTACCACCTGCTCACCGGCCAACCCCCTGTCACCGGTGCCAATGGATTGGAGGTGCTGGGCCGCATCGCCACCCAGGAGCCTCGCCGTCCCCGGGAGCTGGACGCGGGGATTCCCGCGGACCTGGAGGCCATCGTCCTCCAGTGCCTGGAGAAGGACCGCTCGCGGCGCTACGGCTCCGCGCGAGCATTGGCGGATGACCTCACGCGGTTCCTCGAAGGGGACCGGGTCCTCGCGCGCACGGGCCCCGCGTACCGGGTGCGCAAGTGGGTGGCCCGTCACCGGGTGGCCGTCGTCGTCGCGGGCATCACCGGGCTCGCCGTGGCAGGGACCGTGGGTCAGGGCGTGGTGGCCCAACGGGAGGTGTCGCGCCGCGAGGCCCTGACCCGGCGCTTCACCGAAGGCGTCGAGCGCATCGAGGCCCAGGCGCGTTACTCCGGCCAGGCGCCCCTGCACGACACGCGGCCAGACCGTGAAGAGATGCGCGCCCGCATGCGCGACATTGAAGCGTCCATGCGCGACGCCGGTCCCGTCGCGGAAGCTCCGGGTCATTACGCATTGGGACGCGGGTTCCTCGCGCTGGGGGACGAGGAGGCCGCGCTCACGCACCTGGAGGCCGCCTGGGCCAAGGGCTTCCGGGAGCCCCGCGTGGCGTATGCGCTCGCGCTCGTGCTTGGCCACCGCTACCAGCGCGAGCGGCTGGAGGCGGACCGCATCCCGGACGCCGCGAGCCGCGAGGCGAAGCGGCGTGAAGCCTGGACGCACTCCCGGGACCCGGCGCTGGCCTTCCTGGAGCAGGGCCGGAGCGCGGAGGTCGCCGCGCCGGAATATGCGGAGGCCCTGCGCGCCTTCCACCAGGACCGCTTCGACGACGCGCTGAGGTCGCTGGACGCGCTGGGCACACGGCTGCCTTGGTTCCACGAAGCGCCGCTGCTCCGGGGGGACGTGTTGCTCGCTCGCGCCATGCGCCATGCCCTGGCGAGTGAACGCGACGCGGCCCGGGACGACCTGGAGGCCGGACGCCGGGCCTATGAAGCCGCGGCGGACATGGGCCGCAGCGTGTCCGCCGTGCACCGGGCCCGCGCGGAGCTGGAGCAGGAGGCGCTGCTGCTGGAGCTGTCCGGCAAGGGCGACGTGCTGCCCGCGTACACACGCGGCATGGAAGCCGTGTCACGCGCACGCACGGCGGCTCCGGATGAAGCGGACACCTGGATGCTGGAGGCCCGGCTGCACCGGCGCTTCGCCCAGGCGAGCCTCAGCGGTGGAGGCGACATGGAGCCGCTCCTCACGCGAGCGCTCCACGCGGCGAAGGAGGCGCTGCGGCTTGCTCCCGGGAAGGTGGAGGCGCGCCACACGCTGGCGATGGTCTGGTGGCAGTGGGCCCGCTACCGGCAGGACCGGAACGAGGATCCGCGCGAACAACTCCAGGCCGCCGTCGCCGCCTTCGACGCCATCCCCGAGGCCGCGCGCGACCACGACTTCCACCTGGACCTGGGGCTCGTCTTCAAGGTGTGGGCGGATTCAGAGGACGGACGCGGTGGGGACTCGCTGCCCTTCCGGCAGAAGGCCATCGAGTCCTACCGGCAGGCGCTGGCGCTGGACGCGAAGCGGCCGGATGCGTGGATCAACCTGGGCACGGCCTACGTGAACCGCGCCGACCATCCGCGCGCGCCGTCGAAGGACGCGGACCTGGAGGAGGCGCGGACGGCGCTGGAGCGCGCGAGCACGCTCGACCCGGGCCACGTCGTCGCGTGGTTCTACCTGGCGGAGGTGCATCGCGCGCTCGCCTTGCGCCTGCGGGACCATGGGGGTGACGCAGGGCCAGGACTTGCCCGCGCGCTGGAGTCCTACCGCCGGGGCATCGCCATCAACGCGAAGCTGCCGCCGCTCCAGAACGGCGTGGGCACCGTCCTGCTCGACCAGGCCCGCGAGGCGTGGGACCGGGGGGAATCACCGGAGCCGCTGTTGGCCCTGGCGGAGCAGGCCTTCCAGCAGGCCATCGCCATCGCGCCCAAGGTGGGCTTCGCGCACAACAACCTGGGAGAGGTGCGCATGTGGCGCGCGACCTGGCGCCTGCTGCGCGACCAGGATCCCACCGGAAGCGCGAAGGAGGCCCAGGCCGAACTTCAGCAGGCCACCACGTTGCTGCCCGGGCTCGCGGAGCCGTGGGCCAACCTGGGCCAGGTGCACCACACCGTGGCCGCGTATGCGCTGAAGCACGGGAAGGACCCGAGTCCTTCGCTCACGCAGGCCACGGAGGCCCTGGAACGAGCGCTGAAGCTCAACCCGTCGCTGCCGCAGGCCTGGCGCTGGCGCGGCGAAGTGAGGGCACTCCGGGCCCGGCAAGACGCGTCCTTCCAGGCCGCGGCAAGCGACTTCCAGAAGGCACTGGAGCTGGATCCGGAGAACCTGGAGCCGCGCCTGGCCTACGGCGCGTTCCTTCGCGAATGGGGCGCGGCTGTCGCCGGCCCGGACGCACGCGCCCACCTCCAGCAGGGACTGTCACTGACCGAGGCCGTGCTCACCGCGCGTCCCCGGTGGAAGGACGCGAGCCTGTTGCGCGAGGACCTGCGGCGAGCACTCGCGAAGCTGCCACCGGAGTGAGGGCAGGCCCGCACCTGTCCGGCTGCCGGACAGGTTTCGTGCGGGTCGCCTCGGACGGGCAGCCCCTACGTCCGCTCCGTCGCGCTCACAGGACCGTGCCGGCGTCCGGCGCGAAGTAGTGCCCGTCTTCCAGGTCCGCCAGGAGCCCGGGCCCCTCGGGCTTCCAGCCGAGCAGCTCACGGGTGCGGGCGCTCGACGCGGGCGCATCCAGCGCGAAGAGCGGCCCCAGGAAGCCGAGGAACCCGTCCGCCTCCGCTGGCGTCTTCGATGCGACCGGCACTCCCAACCGGCGGCCGATGACGCTCGCGATGTCCCGGGCGGGCACGCCTTCGTCCGCGACGGCGTGGAGCCTCGAGCCCGCGGGGGCCCGCTCCAACGCGAGCCGGAAGAGCCGGGCCGCGTCGGACCGGTGCACCCCCGGCCAACGATTCGTCCCCTCCCCCACGTAGGCGGCCACGCCCGTCCGCCGCGCGGACGCGATGAGGTGCGGCACGAAGCCGTGGTCGCCCTTGCCATGGACCGTCGGCGACAACCGCACGATGGACGTGCGCACGCCCCGCCCGGCCAGCGCGAGCATCATCGACTCCGATGCGCCGCGCCCGGACGGAGCCGCCGCGTCGGTCTCCATGGCGATGCGTCCTGGCGCCAGGAACAGCAGCCCCGCCGCGATGACGAAGGGCCGCTGGGAGCCCTCCAGCGCCTGGCCCATGGCTTCAATCGCTCGCGCGTCGGCACGCACCGAGTCCTCGAAGCGGGAGAAGTCGTGGATGAACGCCAGGTGGATGACCCCGTCCGCCTTCGCCGCACCCGCGCGCAGGCTGTCCGGGTCGTCCAACGAACCCCGATGCACCTCGGCCCCCGCCGCCTCCAGGGCCCGGGCTGAAGCGTCCGAGCGGGCAAGCCCCACCACCTGATGCCCCGCCCCCAACAGTTCCGGAACCACCGCCGAGCCAATGAAGCCAGAAGCACCGGTCACGAATACGCGCATGGAAAAGCCCCTTGATGTCAGCTGCTGACATCAGGCATAACAAGTGATGTCAGTGACTGCAATCAGGTTAGACTCCAGCGCATGGGACGCTGGGAACCCAACGCACGAGACCGGCTTGCACAGGCCGCGATGACCCTGTTCCAGGAGAACGGGTACGACCGGACGACGGTGGAGGAGATCGCCGCGCGCGCGGGGCTCACGGAGCGGACCTTCTTCCGCTACTTCGCGGACAAGAAGGAGGTCCTGTTCGGGGGCTCGGAAGCGCTCCATGAGCGCATCGTCACCTGCATCGCGGACGCGCCCCCGGGGACCGCGCCGCTCGACGCGGTCGCCGCCGCCCTGGAGTCGATGACTCCCTTCTTCAAGGACCGCCGTGACCACGCGCGGGCGAGACAGTCGCTCCTCGCCGTGCACGCGGAGCTGCGGGAGCGCGAGCTGATCAAGCTGGCCTCGCTCGCCTCGGCCTCCGCGGCCGCCCTGCGAAAGCGCGGCGTCACCGAGCCCGCGGCGAGCCTGGCCGGCGAGGCGGGCATCGCCGTCTTCAAGGTCGCGTTCGAGCGCTGGCTCGAGGACCCCAAGGCGCAGGACCTCTCACGGCACCTCCAGCTTGGACTCGATGAGCTCCGGGCCGTCACCGCGAGGACCGGCCCCGAGGCCCCGGCCGAGCCGCCACGCAAGCCCGCGAAGACCGCCAGGGCTCGCAAGCCCTGACGGGTGGCCCGCGCGTCAGACCCCTCCTCCGCTGGTGACCTCCAGCTTGCCGTTGATGGTCTCCCGGATGCTCTGGGCATCAGCGCAGTGGGAGCAGCCGCCGTCACTCGTCGTCGGGCAGGACCAGAGCGCCGTTTCATCCTTGCTCTTATCCGTGGCGAGCAGCGTCCACGAGGCGGTCCCACACGCGGCCACCGTCAGGGGGTTCTGCGAACCGCTCGCGAGCAGCCCCGCGTCAGCCACGACGATGCACCGGTCCTGATTCACCTGGGACACGAATTGCACCGTCTGCCCGGCCCCCACCTTCACGTCCGTGGTGCTGAAGTGCACCTTGTTGGCCGGGCTGGCGGTGATGAATACCTGGACGTCGGTGTCGAGGCGTGTCGGCTCCTGATTGCAGGGGGACACCGGCCCATCGTCGGACAGCGCGGCTTCGGAAGGAGTGGAACGGGCAGCACCGCGGGCACAGGCCAGCAGCAGTCCGGAGATGCACAGGGACAAGAGAACGCGGCTTCGCATGGGGAACCCTCCAGGGGGATGAGGACGGACGACGCGACTCAGCAGCAAGCGTGCCACGCACGCAGGCTCACGTCCCTTTCGCCACCAGCCCCAGCTCCTTCAACCGCCGCCCCAGCGCGCGCTTCGACACCTCCAGCGTGCGCGCCATCGCGTCCAGGTCGCCGCCGCAGGCCTCGAAGCAGCGGGTGATTTCGTCCGCGCCCAGGTCCCCGGCGGTGCGCAGGTTCGGGCTGCGCTCGATGAGGTCGTAGACGGACGGGCGCGGAATGCCCAGCGCGTCCGCCGTGGCCTTCAGGTCCCATGCGTTCGCGCGCAGCGCGGTCAGCAGCTCCGCCTCCGTCACCTGCGAGGCCTTGCGCCGGGGCACCGCCGCTTCCGGAGCCGCTTCTGCTCGAACCGGAGCCACGGCGGACACTGACACTCCCAGCAGCTCATCCAGCTGAGAGTCCGCCTGCAGCCGCGCCTGCCCCCGGCTCCCAATCACGAGCTGCCGCGTGAGGTTGCGCAGCTGCCGGATGTTGCCCGGCCACGCCGAGCGCACCAGCCGTGACGCCAGCGGCGCGGGCAGCCACGGCTCCGCGTGCGGATCCTCCGAGTCCAGCCGCGACGCCTCGCCCAGCGCCGCCAGCTCCTCGCGCGCGAAGTGGAAGAAGAGCCGGCCCACGTCCTCGCGCCGCTCGCGCAGCGCGGGCACGCGCAGGTCGTAGCCCGCCAGCCGGTGCAGCAGCGGCGCCTTGAAGCGCCCGTCGCGGATCTGCTCCTCCAGGTGCGCGTCCGTCGCGGCGATGAGCCGCACGTCCACCTTCACCGGCTGGCTGGCGCCCACGGGGTACAGCTCCCCCGTCTCCAGCACGCGCAGGAGCATCACCTGCACCTCCGGCGGCGCCTCGCCCACCTCGTCCAGGAACAGGGTGCCGCCGTGCGCGGCGCGGAAGAAGCCCTCGCGGTCCTGCGTGGCCCCGGAGTACGCGCCCTTGCGCGAACCGAACAGCTCCGCCGCCGCCAGCTCCTTGGGGATGGCGCCCAGGTTGACGCTGACGAAGCGCCCGGCCCCGCGCGGGGACAGCCGGTGGATGGCCTGCGCCACCAGCTCCTTGCCCGTGCCCGTCTCGCCCCGGATGAGCACCGACACGTCCAGGTCCGCCACCCGCGCGATGTGCCCGCGCAGCCGCCGCAGGCCCGCGCTCTCGCCCACCATGCCCAGCGTGTCCGCCGCGCCAGGGCCGTCCAGCTCCACCGAGTGCAGCAGCAGCACCACGCGGCCCGACAGCTCCAGCGCCACGCCGTCCTTCAGCTCCGGCGGCCCGAAGTCCCGGGCACCCTGGAGCGGGACGCCCGCCGCGACCACGTGCGTGCCGTCCTCCGGCACCGTCAGCCGCACGCCTCCGCCCGGCAGCGCGGAGAGTTCCAGCGGCTTGCGGCTCACGAACGGATCCGCCAGCGGCAGCCCCAGCGAGCTGCCCGGCGGAGCGAAGTCCGGGGCATTGCGGGACAGGGCCACCGGACGCCCCGCCACCAGCGCGTCCAGCAGCCGCCGGTCCCCCACGCGCCGGGGCACCGGATGGGACACCACCGTCAGCGCGGGCACGACCCGAGGAGCCCCGCGGGAGGCGCCTCGGTCCTGCATCGCGGCCGTGGAGATGTCGGCGAGAGGGTCGTGCGGCATGGCCCACGACCCTACCGCACCCGCTCCCGCGCCCCTCTTCGACGCGTCGAGCCGCGTCGGCCGACCCGCCGGACCGCGTGCCGCACTGCGTTTTCGGACACTTTCGCGCGGACTTCTTGAGTCCTGGGAGTCCGCCGGGTTGAGGCCGCCCCGCCCACACGGGTAGCGTGGGAGGGCATGCCGACCCCCGAACGCCTCGTCTTCCAGCAGAGCTTCGAAGGGCTGATTCGCGCCCTGGGTGACCACCTGGACGAACCGTGCGCGCGGCGGCTGCGCGACGTCGGCATCGACCCGCGCGGGAAGCTGGCGGTGGCCTATCCCCTGGACGTGTGGGTGGGGTCGCTGAAGCTGGCGGCGTCCGTGCTCGCGCCCTCGGCCACGCTGGACGACGGCGCGGAGGTGGTGGGCCGGCGCTTCCTGGAGGGCTACGGGGCCACGCTCATCGGCAGCGCGCTCCTGGCCGGGGTGCGGCTGCTGGGCCCGCACCGGATGCTGGAGCGGATGACGCGCAACCTGCGCACGGGCACCAACTACCTGGAGGCGCGGCTGGAGCAGACGGGCCCCACGCGCTACGTGCTCACCTGCCGCCCGGTGGTGGTGGCCGGCTTCTACCGGGGCCTGTTCACCGCCGGCCTGGAGATGAGCGGCGCGCACGGCGCCTCCGTGGTGCTGATGCGCGCGGCGGGCGACGCGGCCGTGTACGACCTGTCCTGGCAGCCGGAGAAGGGCGCGGGCAAGCCGCCCGAAACGAAGCCCCTGCCGCCCCGCAGCCCCCAGCCGAGGAGCTGAGCGGGCCCTATATTCGGCCCATGCTCCGCTTCCCGAAAACCGCCGTGGTGGTGCTCGCGCTGGCCCTGTCTTCCGGGGCCCTGGCCGCGAGCGGCAGTCCTCAGCTGCAGACCTACTTCCAGGGCTCGGTGGACAGCCCCGCCTACCAGCAGCAGGCCTTCCAGCGCGTGGCGAAGGCCTGGAAGCAGCCGGGCCCCAAGGGCACGCCGGCCCTGGGCAAGAAGACCATCGTCCAGGCCGTGCTCGACAAGGACGGCAAGCTGGTCTCCAGCGCCGTCCTCACGGAGTCCGGCTCCAAGGCCTGGGACGCCGCCGCGCTGGCCGCGGTGAAGAAGGCAGCGCCCTTCCCGGCCCTGCCCAGGAGCACCACCACCGCCACGGTGGAGGCCCACTTCCACTTCGCGTGGGTCAGCTCACCTTGATGACAATCTTCCCGAAGTGCGCGCCCTGCTTCATGTGCTCGAAGGCGGCGCGCGCTTCCGGGAAGGGGAACACGCGGTCCACCACGGGGTGGAGGTCATTGAGCGTGAACGCGCGCGCCATCGCCTCGAAGGACTGACGGTGCCCCACGAACACGCCCTGCACGCGCAGGTTCTGCATCAGGATGGGGACCAGGGACACGGAGCCCGCGCCGCCGGACAGCACGCCGATGACGGACACGGTGCCGCCCACGCGCAGCGCCTTGAGTGACTTCTCGAACGTCCCCGAGCCGCCCACCTCCACCACGTGGTCCACGCCCACGCCGCCGGTGAGCGTGCGCGCCGCCTTCTCCCAGTCCGGCGTGGTGACGTAGTTGATGCCCTCCTGCGCGCCCAGCTTCAGGGCCCGCTCCAGCTTGTCGTCGCGGCTGGACGTGGCGATGACGTGCGCGCCGAACAGCCGGGCAATCTGCAGCGCGAAGATGGACACGCCGCCCGTGCCCTGCACGAGCACCGTGTCCCCGGCCTTGAGTGCTCCCTGGGTGACGAGCGCGCTCCACGCCGTCACCGCCGCGCACGGCAGCGTGGCGGCCTCCTCGTCGGTGAGGTACGCGGGCGTGGGCACCACGCCGTCCTCGTGCAGGAGCATCGTGTCCGCGAGCGCGCCGTCCAGCGGTCCGCCCAGCGTGGTGGCGGTGATGGCCTTCGTGGGCTCACCGGCCTGCCACCCTTGCGCGAACAGCGTCATCACCCGGTCTCCAATCTTCACGCGGGTGACGCCCGGACCCACCGCGTCCACCACGCCCGCGCCGTCCGAGTTGGGCACCAGCGGCAGCTTCTGGCGAGGGTTGTAGCGCCCCTCCACCATCATCAGGTCGCGCGAGTTGAGGCTCGTGGCCTTCACGCGCACGCGCACCTGGAAGGGTCCGGGCACGGGGTCCGGCCGCTCCGCGCGCACCAGGTTGTCCAGACCGAAGCTTCCGCGAATCTCATAGACGTTCATGGGGCCAGACCTTACGCCCGGCGCACCTGGGAAGTCCTTCGCTTGAAATACATGAACGGCATGTTCGTTCTGTCTTTCAAACAAGGAGGGCTTCACCCATGTCACGTTTCTTCGGTCGTCCCGCGGTGCTGGCGTGTGCGCTGGCATGGGGGCTCCAGGCCTGCGGCGGCAGTGAGCTGTCCAACGAGTCCGTTCCCCCGAGCGCGCCGGGCGTCCAGGCGCAATCCCAGACACAGGACGCGGCGCCGGACATCCTGGCGCGATTGCAGGCGATTCCCGGCCTCACGGTGGTGCAGGAGCGGCCCGCGCCGGCGCCGGGCGTGCGGTTCTTCGTGCTGAACCATGACCAGCCGGCGGACCACCTGAAGCCCAACGGCACGCGCTTCCAGCAGCGGATGACGCTGCTCTACCGGAGCGCGGAGCTGCCCATGGTGCTGGCCAGCACCGGCTACGGCATCAGCACGTCCCCGGCCCAGTTCGAGCCCACCTACCTGCTACAGAGCAACCAGCTGCTGGTGGAGCACCGCTTCTTCACGCCCTCCATCCCGCAGCCCGCGGACTGGAAGCTGCTCAGCATCGAACAGGCGGCGGCGGACCACCACCGCGTCGTCCAGGCCTTCAAGCCGCTCTTCCCGGGCAAGTGGATCAGCACCGGCGCCAGCAAGGGCGGCATGACGTCGCTCTACCACCGGGCCTTCTTCCCACGCGACGTGGACGCCACCGTGGCCTACGTGGCGCCCAACAGCCACGGCCCGCAGGACCCGCGCTACGTGCGGTTCCTGAGCAAGCTGGGTACGCCCGAGTGCCGTGAGCGCATCAAGACCTTCCAGCGCGAGGCGCTGGCGCGGCGCGCGGAGGTGGAGCCCCTGTTCCAGGCGACGGGCGCGGCGTATGGCCGGACCTACAATTTCCTGGGCGTGGACAAGGCGATGGAGTTCGTCACGGTCGAGCTGCCCTTCGCGTTCTGGCAGTACGGCGACGCGTCGTTGTGCGACGTGATTCCGCCGCCGGGGGGCCCCGCGCAGGCGCTGGTGGACTTCATGGATGAGGTCGTCGGCATCACGTACACGAGCGACGCCGACCTGGACTACTACGCGCCCTACGACTTCCAGGCGGCCACGCAGCTGGGCAGCTACGACTCCGACGAGAGCCACCTGCGCGGCGTGCAGCGCTATCCCGGGGGCTACACCCCGCGGGCGCTCGTGCCCTTCGACATGCGGCCGTATCCCTTCAACCCGTTCGCCATGCCGCTCGTGGAGGGCTGGGTGAAGGCGTTCGGCGAGCGCATCCTGCTCGTCTACGGAGAGAACGACCCCTGGTCCACGGGCGCGTTCAGCGTGAGCGCGCGCAATGACTCGTACCGGTTCTTCCAGCCGGGCGGCAACCACGGCTCCTACATCCAGGCGCTGCCGGAGGCGGATCAGGCCCTGGCGCTGGAGCGGCTGCGCACCTGGGCGGGGCTGCCCGCGGAGAGCGCCGGGGCCATGAGCCTGCGCGTCCAGAGCACGAAGGCCTCCACGGAGCTGCCGTTCACCACGGGCGTGGTGGACCGCCGCCGCGGCCCGCCGCGCGACTGAGCCTCACGCCCTTCCGGCCGTCACCTCGCGGGCCACGTCGAGGAAGGCGCGGAACGCGGGTGACACCTGGGCGCGGCTGGAGAAGGGCGACGTGAAGTACCGCTTCGTCATCGGCCTCAAGAGCCTGGGTTGACCTTCATCGCGAGCATCGGGCGGTACGCCGCCCGGTAGGACCAGGCCAGGAAGAGTTCCGCGACCAGGAGCATCACCGCCATGCCCAGGCCCGACGGCGCCAGGAAGGCGTGCGTCAGGAAGATGTTCACGATGACCGGCGCGATGAGCGCCAGCGCCAGCGGGACGAAGCGGTTGGCCAGCAGCAGCAGGCCCACCACCGTCTCCGTGCCCTTCACCAGCGCGAACAGGAAGCCCGTTGCCTTCATCGCGACGCCAAAGGCCACCGCCGGGTCCGCCGGGTCCAGGTCCTTGGGCATGGGAATGAACTCCAGGAAGCCGTTCAGGCCAAAGACGAAGAACACCAGTCCCATGAAGACGCGGGCCGCCGTCGGCGCGAAGCGGGCAAGTGACTTCTTCTTCGGGGTGGCCTCCACTGCGGTGGAGGAAGAGAGGGTGGCGTCCATGGCGTGCTCCGTTCAGTCGAAAATCGCGGGCCTTCTACCCCACGTCGAATCAGGCCCCTATGAATCGACAGGCCCCGCGCTTTTTAGCGGTGAGGCAGCCCGCCTACATGGCCGTACGCCCGGCCGCGCAGCCGCAGCACCTGGTACGTAGCGCCGCGGAAGGCTCCGCGGTCAGGTGGAGGGACATCACCCCCCTGGGAAGGCCAGGGGGTTTTCAGCGCCAGAGGTTGGTGCGCGCCAGCTCCAGCACCTCGGTGGTGCGGCCGTTGAGCAGGGCCTTGATGCCGAACAGGGTGAAGCCCGCGGCCATGGATGCGGTGATGCGGGGAGGCATCACCAGCTCCGCCTTGCTGACCACGGCGTCCACCAGCACGGGGCCCGGCGTCGCGAGCGCCAGCTGGACGGCCTCATCCACCTGCCCCGGGTCCTCCACGCGCAGGCCCTTGACGCCCACGGCCTCCGCCAGCGCGGCGAAGTTCGGGTTCTGGAGCGCCGTGCCCGTGTCGAGCATGCCGCCCACCTGCTGCTCCATGGCCACGAAGCCCAGCGAGCTGTTGTTGAACACCACGACCTTGATGGGCAGCCCCAGCTGCACCAGGCCGAGGAAGTCCCCCATCAACATCGTGAAGCCGCCGTCACCGGAGAAGGCGATGACCTGCCGTTCCGGGAAGGCCTTCTGCGCGCCAATGGCTTGCGCGAGCGCACTGGCCATGGAGCCGTGGTTGAAGGACCCCACCAGCCGCCGGCCGCCCCTCATGGTCGCGTAGCGCGCGGCCCACACCGTGGGCAGGCCCACGTCGCAGGTGAAGATGGCGTCGTCCGCCGCCTGGAGGTCGAACGCGCGGGCCACCTGCGGCGGGTGGATGGGCTTGCGGCCCACGGTGCCCTGCCCCAGCGAATCCAATTCCTCACGCGTCTTGCGGTAGTGCGCGAGCGCCTGCTCCAGGTGCTTCGCGTCGCGCTTCGGCTCGATGCGGGGCAGCAGCGCCTGGACGGTGGCGGACACGCTGCCCACCACGCCCAGGTCCACGCGCGTGCGCTTGCCGATGTTCTCCGCGCGCACGTCCACCTGGATGATGCGGGTGTCGGCGCTGTCTGGATAGAACTGCCGGTAGGGGAAGTCCGTGCCCAGCATCAGGAGCACGTCGCAGTCGATCATCGCCCAGTATCCGGACGCGTAGCCGATGAGCCCCGTGAGCCCGACGAAGTGGGGGTTGTCCTTCTCCAGGAACTCCTTGCCCCGGAGCGCGGAGACGACGGGCGCCTGGAGCCGCTTCGCCAGCTCCACCACCTGGGCGCTCGCGCCTTCGCAGCCCGCGCCGCACAGCAGCGTCACGCGTCCGCCGCGGTTGAGCAGCGCGGCCATCTGCTCCACCTGTTCGGAGGCGGGCATCAGCTGGGACGGGGAGGGGCGCAGCGACTCCGGCGTGGGGGCGCGCGCGTCCTCCGCCTTCTGCATGGCGATGTCGCCGGGGAGCACCACCACGGCCACGCCGCCCTTGCCCACCGCGTTGCGGACGGCGATCTCCGCCGTGCGCTGCATCTGGTTGGGGCCGGAGACCAGCTCGCAGTAGTGGCTGCATTCCTTGAAGAGGGACTCGGGGTGGGTCTCCTGGAAGTAGCCGGTGCCCAGCTCCATGGAGGGAATCTGCGCGGCGATGGCCAGCACCGGCGCCCGGCTGCGGTGGCAGTCATACAGGCCGTTGATGAGGTGCAGGTTGCCGGGGCCGCAGCTGCCCGCGCACACGGCGAGCTGCCCGGTGAGGTGCGCCTCCGCGCCCGCGGCGAAGGCGGCGGCCTCCTCGTTGCGCATGGGCACCCATTCGATGTCGCCGCGCCGGCGAAGCGATTCGGTGAGGGCGTTGAGGCTGTCACCCACCACGCCATAGATGCGCTTCACCCCCGCGAGCGCGAGGACCTCCACGAACTGGTCCGCCACCGTCTTCTTCATGCGCCATCGCTCCCTTCACCCGGGGCGAAGATGTGCACCGTCCCGCTGGCTCGCGACCGGCCGTGCAGGCAAGGGCCACCCCCGCCGGGTGGGTCATCCTCACGGCCACCCGAAGCCCCAGCGGGAGCGCTCAGGGAAAGCCGCTGAGGACGATCTTGCCCAGCGTGCGGCCCGTCTCCACCGCCGCGTGCGCGCGCCGGAGGTTCGCGGCCGTGAGCGGCCCGAAGTCCTGGGTCATCGTGGTCCGCAGCGTCCCCGCCTCCACCAGGTCCGCCACCGTGTCCAGCAGCCGCTGCTGGGAGAGCGGATCCGCGTCGTAGAGCGCGCGCGTGAACATCAGCTCCCAGTGCACGTGCAGCTCGGAGTCCGTGCCGGGCCTCGCGATGGAGCCCGCGTAGAAGACCTCATCGCCGGATTTCCGCCCATACGCACGAAAAGGGAACCGTGGCCCGGCACAAGACCTACGACGGCTAAAGAGCCGCGCCCTACCCCGCCGCGCGCACCATGCGCAGCACCAGCGCGAAGTGCAGCGCCGCGCCCACCAGCGTCATCGCGTGGAACACTTCGTGGTAGCCGAAGACGCCGGGCAGGGGGTTGGGCCGCTTGAAGGCATACGCGAGCGCCCCCAGCGTGTACGCCAGGCCTCCGGCGATGATGAGCACGGTCGCGGCCGGGCCCACCGCGCGGAAGACGTCGCCGAAGTACGGCATCATCGTCCACCCCACCCCGATGGCCAGCGCCGCCGTCACCCACTTGGGCGCGCCCACCCAGAACAGCGACTGCAGGATGCCCAGCAGCGCGCCTGCATAGAGCCACGCCATCAGCGGGTTGCCCACCTCGGGCGGCAACCCCAGCAGGATGACCGGCGTGTACGTCCCCGCGATGAGCAGGAAGATGGCCGCGTGGTCCGCCCGGCGCATCCACGCGCGGGCCTTCGGCGACCAGTTCACCCGGTGGTACGTCGCGCTGATGGTGAACAGCCCCACCAGGCTCAGCGCGTACAGCGCGGACGCCACCGCCGTGCGCTGCGTGGGCGCCATGGCCACCAGCACCACGCCCGCCCCCACCGCGAACGGCGCCGCCCACTGGTGCAGCACGCCCCGCAGCTTCGGCTTCTCCATGCCCGGCACCGCCGCGCTCATCCGCGCTCCACAGTGGACTCGACACATCTTGAAGCGAAGCATTTCATGACGGTGCCGGTTCCTGGTTGGACCTACGATACGGTAGGTTTCGGTCCAGTAAGTTACTGTTGGGTAGGTTCGAGGTCAACTTGAAGAAGAAACAGCGGCTCACGGGCGCGGAACGCCGGATCCAGTTGATGGAGATTGGCCGGTCGGTCTTCGCCTCGAAGGGCTACGAGGCGACCTCGATTGAAGAGGTTGCCCATCAGGCAGGCGTGTCCAAGCCCATTGTCTACGAACACTTCGGCGCGAAGGAGGGGCTGTACGCGGCCATCGTGGACCGGGAGCTGGAGGACCTGGTGACGCGCGTGTCCGCGAGCATCGCGCAGGGCACGCCCCGGCAGCGCTTCGAGGACGCGGTGCTGGCGTTCATGGCGTACGTGAAGGAGGAGCCGGCGGGCTTCGCGGTGCTCACGCGGGACTCGCCCACGGCGGCGGCGCGGCGTGGGCTGACGCGCGTCATCGACGACCTGGCCCAGCGCGTGAGCGACGTCTTCCGCAGCGAGTTCGAGCGCGCCGGCTACCCGCCCAAGGTGGCGCCCATCTACGCCAACGCGCTGGTGGGCATGGTGACGCAGGTGGGCCACTGGTGGGCCGCGGAGGGCAAGGCCTTCTCCACGGAGAACGTGGCCCGCCATGTCGCGGCGCTCGGATGGATGGGATTGAGGCACCTGCCCAGGGACCCGGCAGCACCCGGTGTGAAGCGCGAAGCGAAGCCGCGGAAGGGCTGAACCGCCCGCGGTGGCCGCTTCACGGGAACCCGGGTCTTCCCTGCGCATCCGTCACCCATCGTCGCAAGGCCGGCGCGGCCTCCACGGCCCTGGAGGCCGCGCCGGGTTTTTCCCTTCCGCTTCAAGCCTTCGAAGGCCGCGCCTTGAGCGCGGCCTGGATGCCCTCCAGCGCGCCGGGGTCCTCGATGGTGGTGAGGTCTCCCGGCTCGCGGTCCTCCGCCACGGCCTGGATGCTTCTGCGAAGCAGCTTCCCTGAGCGCGTCTTGGGCAGGTTCGCCACCACGTACACCGCCGCGGGGCGGGCCACGGCGCCCAGCGTCCGGCCCACCGTGTCCATCACCTCGCGTGAGAGCGCGTCCCGGTCCTCCTCGCGTTGCAGGCGCGCGGGGTCCCTGGGCACGGCGAAGGCCATCACCACCTGGCCCTTGAGTTCGTCCTTCACGCCCACCACCGCCACCTCCGCGATGGCCGGGTGGCCGCTGATGGCCTCTTCAATCTCACGCGTGCCCAGCCGGTGACCCGCCACGTTGATGACGTCGTCCGTGCGGCCCAGGATGAAGTAGTCCCCGTCCTCGTCGCGCGTGGCCCAGTCGAAGGTGTTGTAGAGGGGCGTGTCGAAGCTTTCGAAGTACGTGGACACGAAGCGCGCGTCGTCGCCCCACACCGTGGACAGGCAGCCCGGCGGCAGCGGCGGCTCAATCACCAGCACGCCCTTCTGGTTCGGCGCCGTGACCTCCTCGCCGCTCAGCCCGTCCACCAGCTTCACGCGGTAGCCGTAGATGGCCGCGCCCGGTGAGCCCAGCTTGCGCTTGCGCGGCTCCACGCCGGGGACGGGTCCCAGGATGGGCCAGCCCGTCTCCGTCTGCCAGTAGTTGTCCAGCACCTGCGTGGACGGCAGCGCGTCTGAAATCCACGCGTGCGTGGGCGCGTCCAGCGGCTCTCCCGCGAGGAACAGGTAGCGCAGGCTGGACGTGTCGTGGCGCTTCAGGAACGCCGCGTCCTGCTTCTTCAGGATGCGGATGGCGGTGGGCGACGTGAACATCACGCTCACCCGGTACTGCTCGATGAGCCTCCACCAGACGGCGGCATCCGGCCGGATGGGCAGCCCTTCGTAGAGCACCGTCGTCATGCCGTTCAGCAGCGGGCCATAGACGATGTACGAGTGCCCCACCACCCAGCCGATGTCGGAGGCGGTGAACATCACCTCGCCAGGCTGGCCCGTGTAGATGTGGCGCATGGACGCGGCCAGCGCCACCGCTTGGCCGCCCGTGTCGCGCTGGACGCCTTTCGGCTTCCCGGTGGTGCCGGACGTGTAGAGGATGTAGCTGGGCTCGGAGGACTCCAGCCACTCCACCGGCACCTGGGCCCCTTCGTGCTCGCGGCCCAGCGTGGCGAAGTCCACGTCGCGCCCCGGGGTGACGGGGCTGTTGGGGACGAGCCCCCGGTCCAGCACCAGCACGCGCGCGGGCGGATGCTTCGCGAGCGTGAGGGCCTCATCCACCAGCGGCTTGTAGGGGACGACGCGGCCCGCGCGCATGCCCGCGTCCGCCGTCACCAGCAGGACGGGCTTCGCGTCGTCGATGCGCATGGCCAGGCTGTGCGCCGCGAAGCCGCCGAACACCACGGAGTGGATGGCCCCCAGCCGCGTGCAGGCGAGCAGCACGAAGACGGCCTCGGGCACCATGGGCATGTAGATGATGACGCGGTCACCGCGCTTCACGCCCAGCGAGCGCAGCATGGCCGCCGTCCGGTTCACCTCCCCGTGCAGCCGCGCATAGGTGTACGTGCGGCGCTGGTCCGTTTCCGTGGACTCGAAGACGAGCGCCAGCTGCTCCGCGCGGGTGGCCAGGTGCCGGTCCACGGCGTTGTGGCACAGGTTGGTGCGCCCGCCGGCGAACCACTTCGCGAAGGGCGGCCGCGAGCCGTCCAGCACGGCGTCGAACGGCCGCTCCCAGTCGATGAGGCGCGCCTGCTCCGCCCAGAACGCCTCCGGCGCTTCAATGGAGCGGCGGTAGAAGTCCAGATAGCTGCCCATGCGGACGCTCCTGACGAAGGGGATGTCCCCGGACGATACCGAAAAGCCACGCGGAAATAACCGCGCTCCCCGGCGTAACCCCTTCAGACGTTGACTGAAGGAGCTCACACTCACGGGGCCGCTGGACGGACGATGATCACCGCCGCTTCCACCAGGCCCTCAACGCCGGCCCGCGCGAAGAGGTGGAGGCGATGGAGCGCAACCTGTCCCTGGCCATCAACAGCGGCCAGCTCCGGCCGGCGCTGGGCGAGTAGCGCGCGGCACGACGCAGGCGCGTCCAGTCAGCACGCAGTTTCGCGGGCGTGCGCGAGCCCTGGATGTGATCACGCGAGGTTGCGGTCTGGTCCTGGCCTTGCAGTTGGAGCAGGCGTGTCCGTGAAGCAGGTCCTGTTTCACGGCGCATGTCCCCCACCCGCCAGGTCCTGCCATGACGATCTCCACGACCCTCACCATCCAGAACAACTCCGGCTGCCCCATCGATAACCGGGGCACCCCGGACTACAAGGACGGCGCGCTCAGCGGATCCGCCCCCGCCACCAGCATCGCGGCGGGCTCCAGCACGACCTTCAAGATCGAGCAGAAGAACTCCGTCTCCCCAGGTCCTGAAGGCACGGTGACGTACACGCTGGAGACGGGGAACGAGCAGGTGCCCCTCTCCTTCTACTGGGACTTCGCCAGCGGCCCGGCGCACGAGGAGCACTACACCGCCACCACCAACTCCAGCCTCGCGCCGGTGGTCATCACCCAGACGGACAAGAGCGGAGACCACCACGCGACCACGTACCGGGTGGACTTCAAGCCGCGCGCGCCGCACGAGTGGGACCTGGTGTGGGCGCTGTCCGTGGGGCTCATCAACAAGCAGCTGCACGCGCTGCGCTACTACCAGCTCATCCCGTCCGCCTTCACGCAGGCCGCCAGCGGCGGCGCGCAGCTCAGCGTGACGGCCATGAACGACCCGGCCGTGTCGGTGCCCGACGACCAGACGACCCACCTGGACGTGCACCTGCCCTTCGCCACCGCGACCCTCCAGTACGTGGAAGGCGGCGCGACGAAGACGCAGGACCTGTCGGGGATGACGGTCATCGTGTCGCTGGACCTGTCGCAGGCGCAGGTGACGGACCCGAACACGCTGGCCGCCACGTCGGAGGCGAAGCAGCACATCCAGGGGCTCCAGTCGCTCAACTACTCCGTCTACCGCCTCTTCCTGGACCTGGCCAACCCGTCGCTGTTCCGCGCGCTCCAGGTGGTGAACGCGAGCAACCAGACCGTGGCGCTCAGCCAGGCCGCGCAGAGCGCGCTGCAGGCCACGCTGGCCGGCGTGGGCCACATGGACGTGGCGTACACGACGCAGGCGCCGGGCAAACCCGCGAGCATCGTCCCCACGTTCGCGAAGGAGCGCACGACCCGCTACGGCACCAACGGGAACTTCAGCACGCTCAACGTGTGCATGATGAGCCGGGGCCGGAAGGAGCCGGCGTGGAACTCGCGCTTCGGCTTCACCGCGCCGCTGGCCGCCACCACCAACCCGGACGGCAGCCCGGCGGAGGCCCGCGCGCGGCTGTTCCTCAGCCAGGACACGCTGGGCGAGGGCTACCTCAAGCCGACGGTGCTGCCCGCCATCCTGAGGGCCTCCGGCATCCCCGGCACCTCCACCCTCCGGCTGGCGCCGCTGACGTACCAGTGCGTCGGCACGAAGAACAACTCCAGCAAGAACGGCGGACGCGGCGAGTTCGTCCAGGTGAACAACGGCTTCGACCAGTACGTGGCCGGCACGGAGGGCATCGTCTTCACCGTCCAGCCCAACCTCACGCAGACGGACCGCTGCACGCTGTCGCTGTCGGGTCAGTTCCAGGTGAACATCGAGGTCAGCCAGTATCCGCTCGACTTCATCGGCCTGGGCATGAAGGACGTGCTGGGCAAGGCGACCTACCTCCAGCCCTGGACGGGCACCATCACCATCGCGGCCGGTAACGGCGGCAAGCTGGTGACGTCCGTGAGCATCGTGCTGGGCAAGGCCCCGGCGCCGGACGTGGACAAGACCCTGGATGGCTGGGTCTTCAACGCCATCAACAAGCTGTTCAACTGGTCCTCCACGTCGCCGCAGGACGAAATCACGCAGAAGGCGAATGACTTCGCCAACGCCCTGGCCGCGTCCTTCCGCGACAACGCCTCCATGTCGCTGGACGTCGAGGACTGCGTCGTGCTGCCCACGGGCTCCGCGCACGACTACAGCCAGTTCGTCTTCAACACGGAAGGCGCCGTCCAGGTGGACGTGTCGTTCCCCGGCTGAAGCGTCAATCCCTCCCAAAGACCTCCCAGGAATCCATCCATCATGTCCCAGACTTCCCAGACTGCCTCGGCGACCGTCTCCTCCAGCCTGATGTACAACTACCTGGCCGCGACCTCCGTGGACGCCGCCTATCCCCTCGCCTCCGCGGAGGACACCGGCGGCTCGCCGCTGCTGTTCAGCGTGGGCGCGTCCGCCGCGAACACCGCGCGCAAGACGCTGTGGGTGATGTTGCGCGACACCACGGTGACGACCGGCTGGCGCCAGGTCGAGCTCAGCCCGGACTCCAACCACGACGTGCAGGGCTACGCGGTGGTCCAGGCCCCCTCGGGCCAGGTCATCATCGCGGTGGCCATGGACGACGGCGCGGGCGGCAGCCGCGTGTTCGTCTCCCCGGCGCTCACGCCCACGCAGGACGGGGCGCCGTGGAGCACGCTCAACACCGCGTGGGTCCAGCGCAACGGCGCTCCCACGGGCATGCCCGTGCAGCGGCTCTTGCTGAGTGACTTCGTCAGCGCCAGCGAGGCGCCGCTGCTGGTGGCGGAGGTGAAGAACACGAACGGCACCACCGGCCGCTACTTCGTGGACGCGTCCACGAGCAGCACGGCGAACGCATGGGTGAACTGGGCGCCGCCCAAGGACATGCAGACGCTGCACGACGTGGTGGTGGCGCGCGCCTCCATCACCGGCATCTCCTACCGGGGCACCTGGTCGCTGTACGACGACAACACCGGCAAGCGGTGCCTCACCTTCACCAGCCTCCTGGACCCGGCCACCAGCACCACGCACTCGCTGTCGGTGACGGCGCCCGCGGGGGCCCGCTGCCTGTGGGCGCTGGAGGACCGGCGGAACCAGGGGCTGAGCGCGCTGTACGTGGGCGGTGACGGGCTGTCGTGGTTCCCCTCCTCCGGCCTGAAGAACGCGAAGAGCACCGCGCTGTCCATCGCGTCCGCGGACGTGCTGCCCGGAGTCACCTCCGTGCTGGCGCAGCAGGACTCCCAGCGCGTCAGCGTGTGGGCGGTGGACGGCAGCCAGCGGCTGTTCACATTGAACAACGCGGTAGGCGCCACGGGCGGCTGGTCCGCGCCGCTCCAGCAGCGCGAGCACGTGGCCCGGCTGGCGCCGCGCCGCAACCAGAAGCGCTCCACGGGCGAGCTGTTCGTGACCTCCACGGACAACAGCCTCATCACGTACCTGTGGCAGGACCCGGACACCACGGCCTGGCAGAACACGGACATGGTGCTGCCCGCGCTGGCCAACGGGCAGGAGTTCCCCAGCTACACCACGGTGGTGCGCTTCTCGGACGCGCAGGGCAAGCCCCTGGCGGGCCAGGCGGTGCAGGTAAACGCCTCCGAGTGGTCGCGCGTGATGGTGAACGGCTACTGGACGGACCTGGACACCTCCACCCGCGTGGAGGTGAAGACGGACGTCAGCGGCACGGTGACGCTCATCAACAAGGTGTCCGACGTGGGCACGCCCGTGTTCCGCTTCAGCGCGCCGTTCCTTGCCCAGGACGTGACGGCGGACCCCAGCGCGGAGCTGCGCGCGAACCTGGCCGCGAAGCTGAAGGGCCAGGACCTGTCCCAGTGGAAGAAGCCGGACGGCACGCCCGTGGTGCCCCCCGGTGCCGACCCGGACCTGGTGGCGCAGGTGCAGGCGTCACTCCAGCAGCTGATGGACAACATGGGCAGCCTGCCCTCGGACGGCTCGGCGGCGCCCGTGGAGCCGGCGGCCACGACGGCGCCGACGGCGATGGCCAAGACCCAGACGTCCTTCAAGGTGCTGGGCACCGTGACGAACGCCATCGAGACGGCGGCGGGCGACGTGCTCCAGGCGCTCAAGAGCGCCGCGGGCGCCGTCTACGAGTACGTCATCCAGCCCATCGTCAGCGGCACGAAGACGCTGCTCCAGTTCTTCGTGAAGATTGGCGAGCAGGTGGTGACGTTCGTCATCCGGACCCTCAAGGAAGCACTCCAGCTCATCAGCTGGCTGTTCCAGCAGCTGAAGGTGCTGATTGAAGACATCATCGCGTTCCTGGGCTTCCTCTTCGCCTGGGATGACATCCTGGCCACCCAGCGCGCCATGGAGGCGATGACCCAGGACGTGGTCCGCGCGCTCGCGGGCCGCATGAAGGGCATGGAGGCGTCCATCACGACGTTCTTCGACGACCTCATCGCGAAGTGGGACGGCGTCTGCCAGCAGGCCCTGGGCATGCCGGACGTGACGACACAGCAGGTGGTGTCCCAGACGCAGGCGGCGGAGACGCCGGAGCAGCAGTCCGGCTACGACTGCCTCACCACCAGCCCGGGCGCGACCTTCTCCACCTACCAGGTGTCCCACGGCGGCTTCGCGGACAGCACGTCCGACGAGTCCGGCACGCCGGTGGCGCAGGCCATCACCGACTTCATCCAGACGGTGGGGAAGATTCTGTCGGACGTCGAAGCCAGCGTGGTGTCGCTGTGCAAGGACCTCCAGACGCTGTTCCAGCAGGGCACCGCCAGCCTGCACTCCATCATCCAGGTGCTGGCGGGCGAAGCGGCGAAGGCCCTGCTCGCCGCCGCGAGGGACCTGCTCGTGGGCATGTGTGAGATCATCGCCGACGTGAGCGAGGCGCTGCTGGAGGAGGTGCTCCTGCGCCCGTTCAACATCCCGGTGCTGAGCTGGCTGTACAAGAAGCTCACGGGTGAGGACTCCCTGACGATGCTGGGTGCGCTCTCCCTGCTCGTGGCCATCCCGGCCACCATCGTCTTCAAGCTGCTCACCGGCGAGGCGCCCTTCCCCAACGAGGCTCCGGCCCAGAAGCAGCAGGCCCGGCTCCAGCCGGAGCAGCTGCCCTGGCGGGCCTCCCCCACGCTGGTGCTGGCGAAGACGTCCCCCGAGCGCAACGTGATTGGCCCGCAGGCGTATCACTACTCCATCGTGGGCGGAGTGATGTCCACCGTGTCGTCCATCCTCTACACGCTGCTCCTGGCGATAGGGATTGAAGCGAAGAGCCCTGTCACGAAGCGGCTGCTCGCCACGGGCCAGACCGCCGCGACGTGGGTGACGGTGGCGGGGACCTTCCCCTTCGACGAGGCTCCGGCCCAGCAGGACCTGGACCGCATGCTGTGGTTCCTCACCGCGCTGGAGGCCGTGGCCACGGGGCTCGTGGCGCTCTGCAGCTGGACCCGCAAGGCGGACACGGAGGCGACGGGGTTCGCGAGGGGGATGGAGAAGGTGGACAGCGGGCTGCTCGGGGTCACGGGCATCTGCGGCCTCGTGTTGTCCCTCACCAGCTACGTGCTGGAGCTGGCGCGTGAGAAGTCGCCCGAGGTGCCGTACCACTCCTACTTCTGGGACACGGAGAAGTTCGGCGCCAACGTGCTGAGCTTCGGCGGCATGGTCGCCGAGGGCGTCGCGGGCTTCATCCCCACCGAGGCCCCCCGGCTGATGACGCTCTCCGTCGCCGCGGGCGCGGAGGCCTGGGCCTTCCTCCTCAACTACCTGCGGTGGGCCGCCGCGACCCTCGGCCAGTACGACGAGGACAGCGGAGACCACTCCCTCTTCCAGCCCTGGTGAGCCGTCACGGAGGGCGTCTCGGCTACACTCACGCCCCGCATGCCCTCCGCCTCTCCTGACTCCGCGGTCCTTCCGCCCCGGCTTCCCTCCAGGTTGCCGTGGGTGGGCCAGGGGCTGGAGTACCGCAAGGATCCGCTGGGCTTCTTCCTGCGCTACGCGGACCGGGGCGCGGTGGTGCGCACGCGCTTCGTGGGGACGGACGTCTACCTGCTCAACACGTCGGAGGGCATCGAGCACGTGCTGGTGAAGCACTTCCGCAACTACCCGAAGGACGCCTTCCAGAAGCGCGCCCTGGAGGCGGTGGTGGGCCACGGCCTGTTCACCAGCCACGGCGACTTCTGGATGCGGCGGCGGCGGATGATGCAGCCGGCCTTCCACAAGAACCTGCTGGCCGCGCACGGGCGCGTGGCGGTGCGGGCCGCGAACACCTGGCTGGCGTCCCGGCGCGAAGGAGAGTCCTTCGACGCGTACCCGGAGATGATGTCACTGACGCTGGACGTGGTGGCCGGGACGCTCTTCGGCGCGGACCTCTCCGCGCAGGCGCGGGAGCTGGGGCGGGCCATGGAGGCGGTGATGCTGCATGCCCAGTTCCTCTTCGACACGCCCCTCCCGCTGCCGGCCTGGCTGCCCACGCCCGGGCAGCGGCGGTTCCAGGCCGCCCTGCGCACCCTGCACGCCGTCGTGGACGACGTGGTGGAGCGCCGCAGGAGGCAGGGAGCGCCGGGAGAGGACCTGCTGGGCCTGATGCTGGAGGCGCAGGCCGAGGACGGCGAGCACCTGACGGACGCGCAGCTGCGCGACGAATGTCTGACATTGATGATCGCCGGGCACGAGACGACGGCCGCCGCGCTGGCGCTCAGCCTGTGGTTGCTGGCGCGCCATCCGGAGGCGGAGGCCACGCTGCGAAGGGAGCTGGCCACGGTGCTGGGAGGCCGCGAGCCCACGGTGGAGGACCTGCCTTCACTGCCCTACTGCGAGCAGGTGGTGAAGGAGTCGCTGCGTCTGTATCCGCCCGCGTGGGGCATGAGCCGCGTGGCGGAAGCAGACGACCGGATGGACGGCGTCCTCGTGCCCGCCGGGACGGTGGTCGCGTGGTCCCAGTGGGCGCTGCACCGGGACGCGAGACACTTTCCGGAGCCGGAGGCCTTCCGTCCCGAGCGCTGGGCGGACGGGCTGGAGCGGCGCATCCCGCGCTTCGCGTACTGTCCCTTCGGAGGAGGTCCCCGGCTCTGCATTGGCGCGGGCTCCGCGCTGATGGTGATCCGCCTGGTGCTGGCCACGGTGCTCCAGCGCTTCCACTTCGACGCCGCGCCAGGCCCCGCGCCGGAGGTGCTGCCCGCCATCACCCTGCGCCCGAAGGGCGCCATCCCGCTCACGCCACGGACGGTTTAGCGCCAGAGGCGCCTACGCGTCCTCGCGGAGCCAGAACCAGCGCCCATTGGAGCGGAGCGCTCCGCCGAGAAACTCGGAGAACGAATTGGCGATTTCACGGCAGTAGTCCGGGTTCGGGAACGCTTCGTTGTAGCCATCGCGGATGAGATACCTGCCGTCCTGCTGCTGCCCCACGTCGAGCAGGATGTAGTTGCTGTCCTGCACTTCAGCGATGGTGTACCAGGACGCGGGCCCCGCGCGGTCGGTGTCGTCCTTGCGCATTACCACTCGCGCCCGGCGAATCCGATTCAAGGGAAGGAAGGAGAAGGCAGGGTCGACCGGGTCAAACAGGTCCGCACCGTCGCAGTACAGATAGAAGGCGCGCAGGTCCGGATCCAAGCGCCATCCCACGCTTCGCTCGAATGCTTCGATTTGCTCCGGCGTCGCGGGCGGGCGCGCGTGGTGGAGGCGTGACACTTCTTCGAGCATCTCCCTCATCGACATGGGCCTACTCTCCATAGGGATGGTCCGGGCCCACCTGGGTCCAAGGAGGCTCGTTCGCGTAGCACTGGTTATAGAGACCGAAGAGGTCCTGGTGGATGTCCTTGGGGAACGGGAGGACGTTGTCCCAATCCGTGGGATTGCCGCCATGCCAGAGGTCGCGGATGTGGTGCCCCTCGAAGGGCTTCCCGTTGGCCTCGGTGGGCCACGCCCCGAAGCGCTCCGCCCACTGTCCGCGGAAACCCTCGCGTCCGTTCTTCCAACGACTCCGGGCGGCTTCCGTCTGCCGCGAACTGAGCGTCCCGAAGTTGCAGCAGCAGTGCGCCATGCCAAAGCGGCTCCCAGCCCTGACCAGGGTGCCCGCGAAGTCCATCTTCACGTCCGCCAACCACATACAGCCCTGAAGCACATGCCCACTTCCGGCGCACTTCTCCTGGCAGTAGGTCATGAGCTGAGAGCCATCCCTTTAAACATCTTGCTCGACGTAGTCGACGGTGCCGGCAGCGAGGACGCGTGATGTCGCGACCTGTCGGCGCACCTCGCTTCCTGGCGCGTAGCCCTTCTGCTTCCTTGGCTTCGGCCCGCG
>NZ_RAWL01000400.1:0-7800 GCF_003668885.1 Corallococcus sp. AB049A
CTGCATCCCCGCCGCCGGCCGCCGCTGCTTCCGCGGCCGCCGCCGCGCCCCAGACGACACCCACGGGTGATCAGACGGCGGACGAGGCCTTCACGTCCCGCGTGAAGACGCTGGAGGAGCAGGTCGTCGACCTGAAGGAGAAGATCTACCGCTCCAAGGCGCGCCTGCTGCTGCTCCAGGAGTCGGTGATGGGCGGCGAGCTGTCCACCGGCGCCCGCGCGGTGCTGGTGCACAAGAACGAGATGGGCAACGCGTTCCAGCTGGAGTCGGTGGTGTACGCGCTGGACGGCGCGCCCATCTTCACCCAGGTGGACACGCAGGGAGACCTGAACCGGCACCAGTCGCTGGAGGTCTTCAACGGCCGCATCGTGCCGGGCCAGCACCAGCTCGCCGTGCGCCTGGTCTACCGGGGCAGCGGCTACGGCGTGTTCAGCTACCTGGAAGGCTACAAGTTCAAGGTGCAATCCAGTTACACCTTCAACGCGGAGTCCGGAAAGGTCACCACGGTGAACGTGGTGGGCGTGGAGAAGGGCGGCCTCACCACGGACCTCAAGGACCGGCCTGCGGTGCGCTACGACATCGAAGTGGCCAAGGACACGCGCGCGAACCGGCCTCCGGGTCCGGGGGCTGCCACGGACGGCGCTCCGCCCGCCGCTCCGGCCACCACCTCCAGCGAGCCGAAGTAGGAGCGGACGGCCGTGACCGCGACGCTGCACGCCCTGGCCCTCGCGCTGTCCCTCGGGGCCGCGCCCGCTCCGGCGCCCCAGGCCTCCAAGCCGGGAGCCCCGCTGCCGCCCATGCCCGCCTCGCTGAGCTCGCGCGCGGCGCCGGTGGAGGCGGTGGAGGCGCAGCTGCGCGCCGCGGAGCAGTCCCTGCGCTTCGTGGAGACGCAGTTCACCGAGCGCCCCGAGCCCAGCAGCACCGACTCGCAGCTCAAGCGCTTCTCCGAGGGCGAGGTCTACTCGCTCCTGGGGGACTGGGCCGCCGCGTCCGTCCTCTTCTACGACCTGGTGAGCGACCCGGAGTTCAAGGCGAACCCGCGCTACCCGGAGGCGGTCTTCTACCTGGCGGACGCGCTCTACCAGCAGAAGAACGACATTGGCGCGCGGGTGTACCTGCGCGACGTGCTGTCGCTGCCCCTGACGCCGCAGCGCTACAAGGAGGCCGTGAGCCGCTACCTCGCGGTGGCGGGACGGCTCCAGCAGTTCGAGGGCATCGACGCGTACGTGGAGAAGGCGCGGCAGCTGTCGGGCGGCGTGCTGGCGCCGGACATCGCCTACGTGCACGCGCGCGGCACCTTCAAGCGCATGGATTTGACGCCGGAGGAGCACCAGCAGCGCTCGCGCGCGCTGTTCGCCCCGCTGGCGCAGACGCCCGGCGCCTTCCGCGTGCAGGCCATCTACCACCTGGGCGTGCTGAGCGTGCAGAGCGGGGACTACCCGGCCGCCATCGCGCAGTTCCAGCGCATCGTGGGCAGCGGGCCGGACGCCGTGGTGTCCACGGGCATCGCGGAGGCGGAGGCCCAGCGCTTCCGTGAGCTCGCGTACCTGTCGTTGGGCCGGCTGATGTACGAGACGGGCCGCTTCGACGAGGCCCTGGACCACTACGGCCAGATTCCGCGCGAGAGCGAGCGCTTCCCGGAGTCGCTGCTGGAGGTCGCGTGGACGTACGTGCGCAAGCAGGACTTCACGCAGGCGAAGAACGCCACGGACATCCTGCTGCTCGTCGCGCCGGACTCGCAGCTCGCGCCCGAGGGACGCATCCTCCAGGGGCACCTGCTCCAGAAGCTGCGCCAGTACGACGAGGCGCTGGAGACGTATGACGGCGTGGCCAACATGTTCCGGCCCGCGCGCGACAAGGTGGACGCGCTCCTGCGCGTGAACCAGGACCCGGTCGCGTACTTCGACAACCTGCTCGCGCGCAACGAGCGCTCGCTGGACGTGAGCACGCTGTTGCCCCCGCTGGCGCTGAAGTACGCGTCCACGCAGAAGGAGGTCGCGGACGCGGTGCGGATGGTGGGCGACCTGGACAGCGGCCGTCAGGGCGCGGGCGAGGCGAAGGCCATCGCGGAGCGCATCCTGGAGGCGCTGGACGCGCGCGGCCTGGAGGCCTTCCCGGAGCTGCAGGAAGGCTACGTCCGCACGGAGGCCGCCGACACCGCGCTCACCGCCGTGGAGCAGGCCCTGGTGCAGGCGGAAGCCGGGCTGGTGGAGGAGAAGCTGACGCCCGCCGAGCGCGAGAAGCTGCTCGTCGCCCAGGGCGCGCGCGAGGCCCAGCGGCTGCGCTTCGAGGCGCTGCCCACCACCAACAAGGAGCTGGAGGAGCGCCGCGCGCGCATGCAGGCGAAGGTGGACGCGGTGGACCGCGAGGCCTTCCGCGTGGGCTATGAGCTGCAGAGCCTTCACGCCAACGCCGCCGCCATCCGCAAGTGGGTGGAGGACACGCGCGAGGAGCGGCAGGCGGACCCGGCGGAGGAGCGCGAGTTCCTGGTGCAGCTCCAGGCGGAGATCGCCACGCTGCGGGATTTGCAGGCGGAGTTGGATCGCACCCGCGCCCGGCTCGCCAGCGAGCGCCAGTCCACGGACACGTCGCTGGAGGGCGAGGCCGCCATCCGCGCCCGCTATGCCGCCGCGCTCCAGCAGGAGCACGGCATCCTGCGCGCCGGTGAAGGCCGGCTGTCCGGCGAGGACACCCGCGTGTTGCTCCGCATGCACGCGGTGCGCTCGCGCATCGACTCGCTGCGCGGCCGCGTGGCGGTGGCGCGGGTGGCGCTGCGCTCGCGGTTGGAGCTGCGCGTGAAGTCCATCCGCGACAAGGTGCGCGTGGAGCAGGCGCTGCTCCAGGGCTACGAGCAGGAGGTGGCCGCCGCGTCCGGTGACGCCCGCAACCTGGTGGGCCGCATTGCCTACGAGAGCTTCCGCCGCGTGCGGCAGCAGTTCTACGACCTGGTGCTCAAGGCCGACACCGGCACGGTGGACGTGGCCTTCAGCCGCACGCAGGACAACGCGTCGACCATCCAGAAGGTCGCCAAGGAGAAGGCGGACGCACTGCGGGCGCTGGATTCGGAGTTCAAGGACATCCTGACGTCGGAAGGGGGGGACTGAAGAAGCCATGCGCCGCCCTGCCCTCGCCCTCTTCCTGGCCCTCGCGCCGCTGGCCGCCCACGCCGCGAAGGCCAAGACTCCCAGTCAGGCCGCGAAGAAGGCCACCGCGCCTTCAGCGCCCGCGAAATCCCAACCCGCGCCCGCGGCAACGCCCGCGCCCACCTCGCGCTACCTGGACGGCCTGGGCCACACGCCGGAACAGGAGAAGCTGCTGCGCGACGTGAGCCGCGCGCTGGAGGCGTACGAAGCGGAGTCGCGCGACTTCCACCGCGAGGTGAAGCAGCTCATCGAGCGGCGCTACCAGCAGAAGCGTTCGGGGCTCAACAGCGCCTACGAGAAGACGCTCACCGCGCTGGAGTCGCAGGAGCGCACGCAGCGGCTGGACGCCATCGCCCGCTTCGAGGACTTCCTGCGCCGCTACCCGGACGAGCCCCGCGCCACGCCGGACGTGATGTTCCGCCTGGCGGAGCTCTACTACGAGCGCTCCGCGGACGAGCACCAGCTGGCGCGCAAGGACTACGCGGAGCGCGTGCGCACGCTGTCCGACGAGCAGATGATGGACCTGCCGCCGGAGCCGGAGGTGGACTTCACGCCGTCCATCGGCCTGTACCGCACGCTGCTCGCGCGCTTCCCGGACTACAAGCTCAACGACGGCTCGCTGTACCTGCTGGCGTACTGCCTCAACGAGCAGCACAAGGACGAGGAGAGCCTCGCCACCTACCAGCAGCTCACCACGCGCTACCCGAAGAGCCGCTTCGCCACCGACGCGTGGACGCGCATTGGCGAGTACTGGTTCGAGGACGAGTCCGACCCGGAGGCCCTGCGCAAGGCCGCGGACGCGTACACCGCCGCCACCCGCGACACGGAGCACCGGTTCTACGACAAGGCCCGCTACAAGCTGGCCTGGACGTACTACCGGATGGACTGGTTCGAGGAGTCCGTGGACAGCTTCCTGCTGCTCCTGGACCACTACCAGTCCCACCAGCAGTCCGGCAGCAAGGCGGATGAAGGCGACCTGCGCGCGGAGGCCATCCAGTACATCGCGCTGTCGCTGGCGGATGAGACGTGGGGCGGCGTGGCGAAGGCGCGCGACCTCTTCGCGAAGCGCGGCGGCCGGCCCTACGAAGCCGAGGTGTACCGGCGGCTGGGCAACGTCTACTTCGACCAGCTCCGCAACCCGGAGGCCATCGCCGCGTACCAGCAGGTGCTGACCACCGACCCGCTCACCACGGACGCGCCGCGTCTGCAGCAGCGCATCGTCCAGGCCTACGAGCGCGACCGGCGCATGGACCTGTACGCGCGGGAGTCGGAGAAGCTGGCCAACGACTACCTGCCCGGCGGCGCCTGGTACGAGAAGAACAAGGACGACCCGAACGCGCTGTCGCACGCGCAGACGCTCGCGGAGCAGAGCCTCTACTCCGCCGCCGCGTACCAGCATCAGCAGGCGCAGGCCTTCCAGAAGGAAGGCAAGGACGCGGAGGCGAAGGCCACCTACGCCGCCGCGGCGCGCGCGTACGGCACGTACCTGGAGCGCTTCCCGCGCAGCAAGACCGCGTACGCGATGCGCTTCTTCCACGCCGAGACCCTGTTCAACTCGGACGCGTACGGCCCGGCGGCGAAGGAGTACGAGGCCGTCCGCGACTCCAACCAGGACAACACCTACCGCCACGTGTCCGCGCACAACGCGGTGCTCGCCTGGAAGGCGCAGCTGGACGACGACGTGAAGGCGGGCCGCGTGCCGGAGCGCAAGCCGCTGCGCGCCAGCGAGCGGCCCAAGGACAGCCCGCACGCGCCCGTGGCCCTGGCCCCCACCGAGGCCGCGCTGGTGAAGGCCTCGGACGCCTACGTGGCGCTGCTGCCCGGGGAAGAGGTCACGCCGGGCATCGCGTACCAGGCCGCGGAGCTTTTCTACACGCACGACGACTTCGCCCAGGCCCGCCCCCGCTTCGAGCGCGTGGTGCAGGCCTACCCGCGCGACCCGGTGGCCGGCTACGCGACGAACCTCATCATCGAGTCCTTCCTCATCGACCAGGACTGGAAGAGCGTGGAGGAGGTCAGCGCGCGGCTCGCCAGCAACGCGCAGGTGGTGGCCCCCGACAGCGACCAGTACCGCGAGCTGATGAAGTTCAAGCTCGCCGGCCGCTTCAACCTGGCGGATCAGCTGGCCTCGCAGAAGCGCTACGACGAGGCGGCGAAGAAGTACCTCCAGCTGGTGGAGGAGGCCCCTCGCCACGAGTTCGCGGACAAGGCGCTCAACAACGCGGCGGTGGCGTACGAGGAACTGCGCCGCTTCGACTCCGCGATGAAGCTCTACGAGCGCATCTACCGCGACTATCCGAAGTCGCCGTGGGCGCACACCGCGCTGTTCCGCGTGGCCCTCAACGCGCAGAAGTCCTACGACTTCGACAAGGCCGTCACCAGCTACCAGAAGCTGGTGAAGGACTACCCGAAGGCCGAGGAGCGCGAGGCCGCGCTCTTCAACGCGGCGTCGCTGCTCGAAGGACAGCAGCGCTACACGGAGGCCGCGGCCGCCTTCCAGCGCTCCGTGGAGCTGTACCCCCACGGGAAGAGCGCGCCGGAGAACCAGTACCGCGCGGCCCGCATCCTGGAGAAGTCGGGCGACACGAGGGGCGAAATCCAGGCGCTGGAGGCCTTCGTCCGCAAGTTCGCCAGCAAGCCGGACCAGGTGGAGCTGGTGGTGGACGCGAAGCGCCGCCTGGGCGACGCGTGGAAGAAGCGCGGCAATGCGAAGGAAGCCCAGCGCGCGTACGCCGCCGCCGCGGATGACTTCGACCGCCGCAAGCTGAAGCCGGACACGCAGCCGCGCGCCGCGGAGGCCGCCGCCTACAGCCGCTTCCAGCTGGCCGAGCTGGAGTTCCAGCGCTTCGACGCGCTGAAGCTCAGCGGCTCCGGCAAGGCGCTGGAGAAGAGCTTCACCAAGAAGACCGAAGCCGTGAAGGCGGTGGATGCCGCGTACGCGAAGGTCCTGCCGTACAAGCAGCTGGAGTGGTCGCTGGCGTCATTCTACCGGCGCGGCTACGCCCTGGAGCGCTTCGCGGTCACGCTGCTGGAAGCGCCGGTGCCTCCGGAAGTGAAGCGCCTGGGGGATGACGCGGTGCTGACGTACCAGGACATGCTCACGCAGCGCACCGTGGCGCTGGAGGACCGCGCGGTGGAGAGCTACGCAGCCACGCTCAAGGAGGCGCGTAACAACCGCGTCTCCAACGAGTGGACGCGCCGCACGCTGGAATCCCTCAACCGTTTCCGCCCCAAGGAGTACCCCGTCCTCAAGGAGGCCCGGGGCGCGCTCGCGTCGGACGCGGTGTATCCGGACGGCCTGCTGGGCAGCCTCACCGCGCCGTCCACTCCCGCGCGCGTCGAGACGGCCCCGGCCACCCGGCTCACGGAAGGGGGCACGCCATGAACGCGGGCCGCAAGTTCGCGCTCACGGGGCTCGTGCTCTGGCTGTCCGCCTGCGCCTCCGGTCCGGAGACGCGCAAGGACTCGAAGCTCACCGGGCCGGAAGCCGGGCCCGCCACGGCCGTCAGCACCGCTCCCAAGCCCGAGGAGACGAAGCCCCAGCCCAAGGAAGCGGCGCCGGTCGCCAGGTCGCTCTCCGGCGCGGAGCGGGACTTCACCAGCGCGGTGGAGGTCGCCCGGCGCGGTGAGCTGACCATCGCGGAGACGGCGCTCAAGGCCCTCCTGGAGAAGTCCCCGAAGCTCGCGCCCGCGTGGACGAACCTGGGCATCGTGCAGGAGCGCCAGGGCCGCTTCCCGGACGCGGAGCGCTCCTACCGGCAGGCGCTGGTGCTGGACGCGGACCAGGAGGCCGCGTGGGACTGCCTGGTGCGGCTGGCCGCGCGCACGGGCCGCGCCGCGTCGCTGGAGGCGGAGCTGCGCGAGGCGCTGGCGAAGCAGGACTCGGTGGCGCGGCGCACGGCGCTGGCGCTGAACCTCCTGCTCCAGAAGAAGCACCCCGCCGCCGTCGCCGAGGCCCGCCGCGCGCTCCAGGTCAGCGAGCAGCACGTGCCCGCCATGCAGGTGCTCGCGCAGGTGTACGCGCGCGAGGGCAAGTACGAGCTGGCCTCCATGGTGCTGGGCAACGCGCTGGCCATCGACGCGCAGGACGCGGCCACCCTCAACGCCCTGGGCCTGGTGCACCTGGGCCTGAAGGAACGGCCCCAGGCGCTGGAGCGCTTCCGCCAGGCCGTCGCGCTCCGGCCGGACTTCGCCGAGGCGCGCAACAACCTGGGCACCCTGCTCAACGAGGGCGAGGACTACGCCGGCGCCCGCGGGGAGCTGGAGGCCTCGGTGAAGGCCGCGCCGGACTTCGCCGCCGCCCACCTCAACCTGGGCAACGCCTACCGCGGCGAGGGGGACTTCCCCCGCGCCCTGGCGGAGTACGAGCGCGTGCTCCAGCTCCAGCCGGACACCAAGGACGCGTACTTCAACCTGGGCCTTCTCCACCTGGACCTGGAGCCCGCCGGCATGGACGCCCTGGAGCGCCTGCAGAAGGCCGCGTCGTTCCTGGAGCAGTACAAGTCCAGGGGCGGCACCGACGAGCGCACCGCGCAGTACCTCAAGGACGCGCAGAAGGGCATCGACCGGGAGACCCGCCGCCGCGAGCGCGAGCGCAAGGAGGGCCTGAAGAAGTCCGCCGAAGCCGCCGCCCCCGCCAAGGGCCCTGTCTCTTATA
>NZ_RAWL01000401.1:0-7796 GCF_003668885.1 Corallococcus sp. AB049A
TGGCAGCAGCGCATGGGAGAGGTGACTCTTTCGCAAGCCCGCCCCCGGGTCGAGACGCTTTGAACCGGGTCTTGTCGGAATTCCGGGAACTGGACCGGCGGAGGTTGAGAAACGGCCGGGGCTTCCCCAGGATGGGAGGACCGTGCAGGCCGTTCTCTACTTCTCCGACAAGCAGGTGCGCGAGAAGCTCTTCGCCTTCGTGGACGGGGCGCCGGGGCTGATGCTGGTGGCGGGGGTGCGCCACGGCGCGGGGATGACGCGTCCTCCCCAGGCGCGCGAGCCCTTCGCGGCGCTGGAGGACCGCTTCGGGGACGTGCTGGCGCAGGTCATCGTGGCGGACGAGGGCACCACGGAGGGCATGTGGCGCGACCCGCTGGGAGACCTGGGCGACCGGCTCTACCCGGACGACAAGAAGCGCGCCTACGCGGCGGCCACGGGCTACGTGCTGCTGGAGGGCGGCCGGCCGCGCGCGGTGGTGCGCAAGCACGCCAGTCCCACTGAAGACCTGTGGTTCCTGCAAGAGGCCCTGAGCCGCCTGTCTCCTGGCATCCCCGCGCCCGACCCGGCGAAGCGTCCCGGCCACCGCCGGCCTGAGCCCGCGCCCAGGGCCCCACCGCGCTACGGGCCCGCGAGCGACGAAGCCACGCCCCCGCGCGGCAGCCGCGCCGTCGCACCCGAGCCGGAGACGAAGGACCCCTGGACGGTGCTGGGCATCGCGCGGGGGACGCCGAAGGACGAAGCGCGCAAGGCCTTCCGCGCGCTCATCGCGCAGTACCACCCGGACAAGGTCGCGCACCTGGCGCCGGAGTTCCACGCGCTCGCGGAGCGCAAGACGCGTGAAATCCTGGACGCGTGGGAGGCGCTGGAGCGCGACGCGGGCTGATCAATGCACCGTGCGGCGCGGCCTCTTGCGCGCGGGACGCTTCAGCCGGGCCTCCAGGTAGTCCTTCAACACCACGGCGTTGTTGTGCTCGGTATCGCGAGCGCCGTAGAGCAGGGTGACGCGGCCCTGGCGCGCGGCCTCCAGCAGCGGCTCCCAGACGTCCGGGTGCGCGTCCAGCTCGCGGGTGTACCGGCGCCGGAACTCGTCCCAGCGCTCGACGTCATGGGCGAACCACCGCCGCAGCTCCGTGCTGGGCCCGACCTCGCGCGGCCAGCCATCCAGGTGGAGGTCCGCCTTCTTCCGCCCCCGAGGCCACAGCCGGTCCACCAGGAAGCGGGTCCCCGCCCGGGCCTCCGGGCCGTGCTCGTCATAGACGCGCTGGAGTCGAATCATCTTTCACCTCAGATCACCAACGTTGGTGCCGGTGCGTCCAACCGGAACCGCGCGATGAGCGGCACGTGGTCCGACAGGCCGTGGAAGCGGCTGGTCAGGTCCCCGAAGGGCCGCGTCTCCTCCGTGTCCAGCCAGCTCACGCCGCCACCGGAGAACAGGTGGTCCAGATGCATGCGCATGTGCATGAAGCCCGCGGTGGGGAAGGCGCGGGACAGGGTCGGGTTGATCTGCCCGACCGCCGCCTGCGCGCACGTCAGGTGCGCATCCCCCGTGAGATAGCGGAACACCGGCGAGGACGGCGGCGAGTTGAAGTCCCCGCACACCACGAAGGGCTCCTCCTTCGCGTGCAGCCCGATGAAGCCCGTGAGCTTCATTGCCTCGTGGAGCTGGTTGACGCCGCAGCCCATCTTGTCGCGCGTGGCCCAGAACTCGCGGGCGAACGGCGTGGGCAGGCTCAGGTGCGTGTTGAAGATGTGGAACGCGCGCTGGTCCGCGCGGCGGATGACCCGCATGTGCGCGCAGATGCGGCTCTGCTTGCGCTCCTTCAGGCCCTGCACGTGGTGGTGCGTGATGTGCTCCGGCGCCTGCACGTTGTGCCTGTCCACCTGGAGCGTGCGCGTGTTGACGAGCATCGCCAGGCCGGTGGTGTAGAGCGACAGCTCGCCCACCTTGTAGTGGTGCGCGCGGAAGTAGAACGCCTCGTAGGGCATCTCCCTCCCCTGGAGGGCGAACGTCTCCTCCACGCGCGTCATGAAGGCCTCCAGCTGCGTCTCCCCTGGACGCGTGGGCCGGTGCACGATGTTGCTGCGCAGCGAGGACGTCTCCACCTCCTGGAGGCACACGACGTCCGGCAGCGGGTCCAGCGTGGACAGTGCGGCCGCCACCCGGCGCTTGGGACCGATGGTGCTCGCGAGCCCCCTCAGCATGTGGCCGAAGTAGCGGACGTTGTACGTGACGATGCGCAGCGCTGACGGCTCCATGGTCCGGTCGCTACCTCCCCATGCCTCGCGGTGAAAAATGGGAAGCCCTGGGACGAACGTCCAGGTCTCCCCGCGCTCTTCACCATGGGATGCGCGCGCGCCCGCCGCGATGTAGCGCCAGGCGGACGAAGGGCTCGCCCGCCCGGCTGCTCACGGAGCGGGCTTCACCCGCACCATCGTGTCCAGCAGGTGCTCCAGCGCCCGGTCCGGGTCGTCACAGAGGCCCGCGTGCACCGGGCCCGTCTGGAGCATCGTGCTCCGGGGCGCCACCAGCCAGTGCCAGCGCTCCTTCTGCGGCAGCCGTCCAATGGGCCCCGCGTCCTTCCCGCCCACGCACACGCGGCGGAAGCTCTCCAGGTGGCCGCTCAACAGCTCCACGTCCGCGTCCGGTGACAGCGCCTTGAGCCGCGCCACGTCCAGCTCCACGCGCGCGCCCAGGTAGCGGTGCTGCACGCAGAAGAGGACGACGCCCACGTTGATGAACTCCTCGCGCTCCACGCGAGGCACCAGCCGGATGATGGCGTAATCAAACGAGCTGGGCGTGGGCACGCGTCGCCTCCTCGATGAACGCCGGCGCCGCTTCCAGCCTGCGCATCAGCCACGTCACGTATGCCGCGCGGTGCTCCGCCGCGGACGCGAACGTGGGCTCCTGGCCCAGCCACGCCTCCGGGATGGACCCCACGATGCGCTCCACCACCTCCCGCGTCACCCGCTCCCGGAGCAGGTCCCCTGCCGCCGCCAGCCCGTGCGCCCAGGGCAGGAGCACGTGGTCCTTGATGGGCGCGAAGCGCGTCTGGCTGCGCTCCTCCCACCCGTCCCACGAGTGGTGGAAGTACATCGCCGCCCCGTGGTCGATGAGCCAGAGGTTGCGGTGCCACACCAGGAGGTTCGGGTTCTTCGGCGTGCGGTCCACGTTCGTCACGAACGCGTCGAACGCCACGATGGCGGACGCCACCTGCGTCTCCGGCACCGGCACCGCCAGCGGGTCGAACGTCACCGAGCGCGGCAGGTAGTCCAGCGCCAGGTTCAACCCCGCGCTCGACTTGAGCAGCTCCCGGATTTCGCTGTCCGGCTCGTTGCGCCCCAGCGACACGTCCAGCTCCACGAACACCAGCTCCGGAACGCGCAGGCCCAAGACCCGCGCCAATTCCCCGGCCAGCAACTCCGCGATGAGCGCCTTGGCCCCCTGGCCCGCTCCACGGAACTTCACGACATAGAGCCCCGCGTCGTTCGCCTCCACGATGGCGGGCAGCGAGCCCCCCTCGCGCAAGGGCGTCACGTAGCGCGTGGCGGTGACCGTCCTCAGCATCACTCGTCCTCGACAGTTCCCGGGCACTCCGGGGGTGGCGGCTGTACCACGGCCCTGCCCGACGGGGGAAACACCCTGCACCTGACCGTGCTTCCCCTCGCGCACCATCGATTCAATTGCGCGCAATTGAATTGCGCACTACATATTCCCCATGTCGACGGATGACTTCCTCCGGTTGGACCTGCAGCTGTGCTTCCCGCTCTACGCGGCGTCGCGAGCGATGGTGCAGGCCTACACGCCGCTCCTGGCGAAGCTGGGGCTCACCTATCCGCAGTACCTGGTGATGCTGGTGCTCTGGGAGACGGACGGGGTGTCCGTGAAGGAGCTGGGGGAGAAGCTGTACCTGGACTCGGGGACGCTCACGCCGCTGCTCAAGCGTCTGGAGACGCTGGGCTTCGTGCGCCGCGAGCGCTCCAAGGAGGACGCGCGGTCGGTGACGGTGTCGCTCACCGCGCAGGGAAAGGCCCTGCGCCGCAAGGCCGCGTCCATCCCCGAGGCCATCGTCTGCCGCACCGGCCTGACGCTGGAGGAGCTGGCGCGGCTGCGCCGGGACATCCAGCGGTTGTTCGAGAAGGTTTCCTCACGCAGCGCTTGAAGACACACGCCGTTCTTCCACTCACGCAAAGGAGCAACACCATGGCCCCGGTCCAGATCTCCCCGCTCTACTCCACCACCGCCATCACGCACGGCGGCCGCAACGGCAAGCTGCTGCTCGACAACAGCCCGCTGAACGGCCTGGAGCTGGCCATGCCGAAGCAGCTGGGCGGCTCCGGCAAGGAGACGGCCACCAACCCCGAGCAGCTCTTCGCCGCGGGCTTCTCCTCCTGCTTCGAGAGCGCGCTGCGCCTGGTGGCGGGCAAGGCCGGCAAGAAGCTGGATGAGAAGGCCGGCGTGAAGGCCGCCGTCACCATTGGCAAGACGCCCGAGGGCGGCTTCGGCCTGGCGGTGGAGCTCACGGGCATCCTCCCCGGCGTCCCCCGCGAGGAGGCGCAGAAGCTGATGGAGGCGGCCCACCAGGTGTGCCCGTACTCCAACGCCACGCGCGGCAACATCGAAGTGAAGATCTCCGTCGCGGAGTAGTCCTTCACGCCCCCGGGCTCTCCCTGGAGGGAGGGCCCGGCAGGAGCGCCAGCAGGTTGTTCTGGATGTTCTGGCAGATGGTGTCGAGCGGCAGGTCGTTGTCGTCCGTGCCGAACGGGTCTTCAATCTCGACGCCAATCTCCTCGATGCCAAAGAACACATACGCGACCACGAACGTGGCCACGACTGTCACCCAGCCAAAAGTCTCCACCAGCGCGAAGGGCAGGGTGAAGCAGTAGAGGATGAGCGCGCGGCGCAGGTGCACCATGTACGCGAAGGGCATGGGCGTGCGGTGGATGCGCTCACAACCTCCCAGGTAGTCGACGAGCAGTTGGACGTTCTGGTCCAGCTGCATCTGGACGTACTCCGGATACAGCCCCTGCCGGCGGCCTTCATCCAGCACGCCGGTCATCCGGCGGGCCACGGCGAGCGGCACGTGCTGGGCCTTGAGCGCGTCCGTCACCTCCCCGGAGGGCAGGGTGTCCGTGTGGGGGCCCAGGTGCCGCTGCTGGCCGCGCAGCCACGCGGCGGTGGCGAAGGGGAACGCCGCCGTCCAGTACACCAGCGTGGCCTGGTGCGGTGTCCTGCCCAGGAAGGGCTCCGCCGCGCGGATGAGGTTTCGCGTCTCGTTGACGATGCCGCCCCACAGCTTCCGGCCCTCCCAGAAGCGGTCATAGGAGGCGTTGGTGCGGAACACGAGCAGGAGGCTCAGCGAGATGCCCGCCAGCGTGTGCACCGTGGGGGGCGAGCCCACGTCGTGCACGTGGAGGTGGAAGCCCACCACGGCCGCGGACCAGACGACGCACACCATCACGCGGCCGACGATCTCCTTCACCATCGAACCGCGCAGGTAGTGGAAGTAGCTCCACCAGCGATGCGGGTCATACTCAACCATGTGGGGGTCTTCCTCCGGGAACGGGGGGCGCATGCTAACCGCACCGCGATGCGTCGCGAGCGTCGCATTGCGGGATTGCGGATGCCTGACTTTCCGGGTGATGGCCCGGCGTCGGGGGCTTCAGCTATGCATGAGGACGGTCCGTTTCCTTCCTCGTTCTGGAGGCGTCCTCCATGCGCCGTCACCTCACGCCCCTGCTGATGTTCCTCGCCGCCACCGCGAGCGGTTGCAGCTTCCTGCGCACGGACACGCTGCTGGACACGGTCAACGCGCCGGACTCGCCAGCGCCCAAGGACCTGCCCATCCGGGTGCCCGCGGTGGAGCGCGTGGCGGGGCTGACGCGCGCGCAGTTGATGGACTCCTATCTGGACCCCGCGCGCGCGGGCGCGTGGATGGAGGCGCTGGGCGCATCTCCCGAGGCCGTGCTGGACATGACGGGGTGTCTGGTCAAGCACGCGGGCAACGACACGGCCTCCTGTTATGAGAACGCGGAGCGCATGGGCTACGTGGACCGCACGGTGAAGGCGTCCGCGTGGAGCGTGCCCCTGCCGGTGCAGTCCTTCTCCGTGGCGGCGCCGTCCGACGAGGAGGTGGACGCGCAGCGCTTCCTGTCGAACGCGATGGGGATTGGCCCGTCGCTCGCGGCGCTGCAGCAGTCGCTGGAGGTGCCGCTGTCGCGCGACGTGCTGGCGCAGGGCATCCAGCGGGGCGCGGCGTCCGCGGCCGCGTACGTGCGCGCTCGTTCGTGGAAGCGGGACCTGAAGCGGCCCAGCACCGCGGTGGTGCTGAGCGGCGGCGGGGCCAACGGCGCGTTCAGCGCGGGGGCCATGTGGCGGCTGTTGGGCATCCTGGAGCAGTGCCGGGGCAAGCCCGCGCCGGAGGGCTGCGGGGACGCACGCATCGACCTGGCGGCGGGCACCAGCACGGGCGCGCTCATCAGCACGCTGGTGGACCTGTTCCACACGCCGGGCCAGGAGGCGAACGCGCGGCGGCTGTTGATGGGCAACTACACGTGCACGGTGGAGTCGGACCTGTACTGCGTGAACTCCACGTGGCTGTGGAACCTGGCGGACGACACGCGGGGGCTGGTGAAGTTCGACGGCATCTACAAGAAGCTGGATGCGTTCATCAAAGACGAGCAGCTGCACAACGGCACGGAGCTGGTGTCGGTGTCGGTGGACTTCCAGACGGGCGACGTGTTCAGCGTGAGCGACCAGGACCCGGCGGACTTCAAGCCGGGCGCGACGGACAAGCAGCGCCGGGGCGGGATGACGAACGCCATCGTGGCGTCCATCGCGGAGCCGGTGCTGTCGAACCCCGTGGGCCGGCTGCCGTCGGCGGCGGGGGACCGCACGGGGACGTACTACGACGGCGGCGTGCGCTCGGGGCTGCCGCTGCTGCAGGCGGTGCAGCGCGGGGCGGAGCGCGTGCTGGTGATTTCGACGGGGGGCGTGAACCCGTCTCCCGCGACGGATCCGAAGAACGCGGTGAGCGTGCTGATGCGCACCATTGATTTGTTCGTGGCGCAGCCGCGCGTGGGCGAGGTGCAGCAGGCGGAGCTGCTCGCGGTGGCGCGCCGGCTGGGCGAGTACAACGTCTGCATGCTGCGCGGCGCGACGGAGGACTTCTGCCGCCGCAAGGGCCTGGGCTTCCAGCCGCGCACGGTGGGGCCAGGGGCGGGGCAGGCGGTGTGGATGGGCTCCGCGCGCTTCGACCAGGTGGCGTCCAGCTGGCGCAGCGCGTGGATGTTCAAGCCGGAGACGGGGCTGGCGACGGCGAGCGGCTACTCCTTCACGCCGGAGGTGATGCAGCCGCTCTTCGTGGCGGGCGTGGAGTCCATGCAGAAGCGCTGCGCGGAGGTGCTGTCCCTGTTCGACATCCAGGGCACGCTGGCGGCGAACGAGTGCGCGCGCCAGCTGGTGGAGGTGGCGGACGAGGCGCGAGCGGCGCTCCCGTCCGCGGCGCAGTGCCGCGAGGACAAGCCGGAGCGCCGCACGTGTGAAGACTGACGCGGGCTACCGGCCCCCGTCGATGACCCACTTGCCCCAGCCGGTGAGCGCGGTGCCGTCCTCGGGCACGCGCTTGCCCTTGGGGGGCGCGCGGTAGACGGCGTCCGCGAGCGGCATGAAGCGGGCCTCGTCCGCGAGCCCGTTGAGCGCGGCGCCCCAAGGTTCGGCGGCGTAGGTGGTGACCTGGACGCGGCGCTCGGCGCCTTCGCCCGAGGGCGCTTCGAAGACGAGGGCGGGGACGGGGTGC